>CAKSJL010000060.1 GCA_934463345.1 uncultured Oscillospiraceae bacterium
GGTATATTTGAGTTTACAGACGCTCAGAAAACTGTCGGCGATGTCAACGATGACGGAGAATGCGACCTTTATGATGCGATTGAGATTGCAAAGGGTCTGATGTAAATATTGCTTTGAAAGTCACGAACTGACTGATATAAATACCGGTGTACATTCAGTATGCCGGTTTTTTTTATGTAAATTCCCTGCAAAAATTAATTGTAATTTACAAGATAATATGCTATAATAAAATCAGTATAAAATACCTATGGAGGAATAAAAGATGGGAAAGAACAAAAGACTCGGTATTTCCGTTTTCGTTGTCATTCTGACAATTATTATGGCTTTATCTGTTATATTTACATTCAGCATAAGCTATATGTTCAGTACAGACGGCATTTCGGGAAGACTATTCGGCAAGTATATATATATAATGGAAACTGCCGATATGGAACCTGAAATTGACAAGGGAGCGGCTGTAATTGCTGATGACAGTGAAATAGCTGTCCTTATTGAGGGAAACGTTATTCTCTTTAAAAATGGCAAAAGAGAAGATGTCATGAGAATAAGAGGGGTTGAACATAATACTGACGGCACAGTCTACAGGGTTTCTTCTGATTCGTCCGCTGACAAGACAATTGACGTTTCAAAGGATAATGTCATTGCAAAGTGCACAACTGAGGGCAAGAATCTTGGTGCGCTCATATCGTTTCTGAGCAGTACGCCGGGAATTATTGTTGGTATGCTTTTGCCTTGCTGTGTGATACTGGCGGTTCTTATTATTAAAATAGTTTCAATGAAAAAAGCAGGTACAGAGGAAAAGAATGATCCTGTGCAGGATTATGAGGATGATGACGATGATGAGGAATTCAAGGGCTTTAATGGCAAACAGGTTAAGCTTCATTCTGCGTCATCACCGCTTTTTGACCCTGAAAAGGACATAGATCCGGGAATTGAATTTGAAAAGAAGAAGTCTTCGATCGCTCAGAATTTCAAGCAGAAATCCGGTGCAGCGCCAAGAAAACCGCAGAGGAGAAATCAGCAGGGTGCGCCAAAGGCAGCAGTTGAAAGATTTAAGGCGGCAGTCGATGAAAAACCGAATGCACCAGTTTCAAGAAAGCCGACGCTTGTTCCGGAGGATTCAAATCCAGTGGACAGCGAAAAGCTTGCAGCTATCAAGGCGGCGCTTAGTCAGCCGGAAAGTGGGGATAATACCGCAAAGCCGGAGACAACAAGTCCTGCATCTGTTGAGAAAACGGCTTCCTTTAAGGCAGTAAAACCGGTACAGAAAAAGACTCCTGCTAAAAAGCCTGCTGTTAAAAATGATGAAATCAATTCCATTGACGACCTTATAAAGGTGCTTGAAAATGAGAAAAAGAAGCTTTAATGGAATAACTTTGCTATTAGCTGAGGTGAGCTGAAATGAACCAAAAGGAAAGAATGCTTGCCGGACTTCCTTACAAATCATGGCTTGACGGGCTTCCGGAGGAAAGTCTGGAAAACGCAAAAAGAACTTATGAATATAATAACTGTCCACCGGGAGATAGTGAAAAGTCTGACAAATTAATCAGAAACATCCTTGGGAAAGCAGGAAAAAACATTTTTATTAGACCGCCTTTTAACTGTGATTATGGGAAAAATATTGAAGTTGGTGACAATTTTTATGCGAACTTTAATACGGTAATACTTGATGTTGCAAAGGTCAAAATCGGAAACAACGTAATGTTTGCACCTAATGTTTCCGTATATACTGCCGGACACCCGATTCATCCCGATTCAAGAAATTCCGGTTATGAGTACGGTATACCGGTAACTATTGGTGACAATGTCTGGGTTGGCGGAAATACTGTTATAAACCCCGGAGTTACGATAGGCAATAACTGTGTCATCGGTTCAGGAAGTGTTGTTACGAAGGATATACCGGATGATTCAATAGCGGTAGGTAATCCTGCGAGAGTTATAAGAAAAATAACAGAAGAAGATAGAAAGTACTATTTTAAGGATAGAGTTTTTGATGTTGATGACTATAAATGAGATTAAAAGTATTTTTGAGGGTATAGATTGAACGATTAAGGGACCGCTTTTTCTTGCAAAGCGTCCCCTCTTGCTGAACAGTCCACCGGACTGTTCAGCAATTCACCCCTTGTAAATGCGCCCGAAGGATAGGGATTTCGCCCTCTGCGGAGGACGACCAAGGGCTTTGCCCTTTGGAAACCCACAGCCTTTGAAAAGGCTGGCGAAACTTTTATTTCGCCGTCCGGCGAAGAAAATCAATTTAACAAAAAAATCAGGGCGACCATTGGTCGCCCTTTGTTTTACCTTAAAGATATCTTATCCTATTTTTGTGAATCTTGGTTGTCCGTCAGCAATTCCGACAAACAGTGACTTTGGTCTTGCCCATAGCTGACCGTCAGAGAGTGATTTATAAATAACGAGTTCTTCCAGTGTTTCGCTGTGCTTTGCAACTGAAATTACTTCATATTCGCCGCCCTTGTAATGTCTGTACTTTCCACCTGTAACAATTTCAGTCTCTGCCGGAGTTTCTTCATGTTTCTGCTCCGGTTCAGCGTTAAAGAATGAATCCTCAACCATTATCATTGATGAGAACGGAGGCATCTTGATATACGCATTGCCGTTTTCAATATTAACACGCTGACCGCTGAGAGCGTCAACAAGAGCCGGACGGTTTGTGTTAAAGCAGAGGTCAAAATCCCTGTCCTCAAGGTTGAGTGCAACAAATACCTGCTGATCGTTGAGTTCCTTTAAGAAAAGCATCTGCTGATTGCGGATCACAAGTGTGAAGTATTTTCCTGTTCTCAATGCAGGGAATGCTTTGTAAATACGTCCGAGCTTGATAATATGTTCGTAAAGATCGGTATTTTTGTCAGGAATATCTCCTAAATTGAGGCATGGTCTGAGATTATCGTCGGAGTTATTTTCCTTGATTCCTTTTATGCCGTATTCACCGCCATAATAAATTGAAGGGATGCCAGGCATTGAGTAAAGGAGAGTGTAGACATTTTTCAGATGAGCCGGATTTGTAAGTGTGCTTGCAATACGGTTTACATCGTGGTTGTCTACGAAGTTATAGAGATTGATGTTAGGGTATATAGCGTTGCTTCCCGACTGACGGTTTATAGAGTAGTCAATTTCAAAGTAATTCTTTGAATTGTGTGAGGAATAGATTCCCTTGTAGCACTCATAGTTTGTAACGCTGTCGAGCATTTCAGGGTTTGCCCAACGATTATAATCGCCAAAGATTATTTCTCCCATGAGCCAGAATTCCGGATTTTTTCCCTTGCAGAAGCTTCTGATTCTCTTGAAGAAGTCAAATTCAATGCAGTCAGCTGCGTCAAAACGAATACCGTCGATCTTGAATTCTTCCATCCAGTAATTAACAGCATCTATAAGATGGTCGCAGACGCCGACATTTCTGAGGTTCAGCTTTACAAGGTTATAATGACCATTCCAGCCCTCGTACCAGAAATTATCTCCGCATGGACTCTGACCATCGAAATTCAGATTCTGGAACCAGTCGCAGTACTGCGAATTACGTCCGTTCTGCTGTATGTCCACAAATTGAGGAAACTTTCTTCCGACGTGATTGAAAACGCCATCAAGAATAATGCGGATGCCGTTTTCATGCAGCTGTTCGCAGATTTTCTTGAATGAATCGTTGTCACCGAGTCTTCTGTCAACAGTTTTGTAATCAATTGTATCATATCCATGCTCAACTGATTCAAATATTGGTCCAAGGTAAACTGCGTCAACATTCATTTCTTTAAGATGCGGAATCCAGTCAATTAGCTTGTCCAGACGATACTGAACAGGACCTCCCTCGTTTACTTTCGGTGCACCGCAGAAGCCAAGCGGATAGATGTGGTAGATAATTGCATTGTCATACCAGTGATTATTCATTTTAATTCACCTTCCTGTTATATTAAGTCAGTACTGCAATCAGTAATTACAGACTGCCTGTAAGCAAAGTTATTTTGTTCCCTCAAGATAATAGGTTGCCTCCATATCGGCAACGCTCAGAGCAAATGCGAGAGGGAACATCTCAAATGCTCTTCCGATACAGTTTTTATCTTCAATTCCGGAAAAGCCCATGTGGTATCGTATTGCAAATGCTTCTTCTCTTGTAAGCCGCATAAAGCCGGAAACTATGTATACAGACTTTTCTCCATGACCATAAGGAAGCTGGTCGTTTATTGTATAATAAGGTACCTTTTCCCATACTCCCTGGTCGTTTTTTGCATTTCTGTAATCAACAGCATAGAAATTCATCTTGCATACATCATGGAGAAGTGAAACAAGAGCAATTGTTTCGCTGTTGTAATCCATTTTGTAAAGCTCCTTTGTGCGGGGGCGTTCAAGATAGTCCTTAAGGCAGTTATATACGTTTATGCTGTGTTCACAAAGTCCGCCGGGATATGAACCATGATATCGTGTGCTGGACGGAGCAGTAAAAAAGTCGCTCTGATCGGACAAAAGATAGTTTAAAAGCCGGTCTGCTCCTGGTCTTGATATATTTTCCTGATATATTCTGACGAATTCGTCTTTTAAATTTTCGCTCATTTTATGATACTCCCTGTTTTGTTTACTGCGGAAAATTGTCAAAAAGTTCTTTCAGCTTTTCAATTTTCACCTTGCCGAATGTAATGTCAGTCAGTTTTTTTACAAATGGCTGTTCAAGCTCGGATTTAACATTCAGAAATATTGCAACATCATCTGAATATACAGTATCGTTTACCTTTATTTCATAATCCGGAAATATATAGACAGCCTTTCCATAAAGCTCATACGAAAGAGAAAGCTTCAGCGCAGTACAGCTATACATGTTGAGTATTTCCGCTTCTCCGACTGCCAGCGATGCGCTGTGGGAATAAGCTCTTACAAGCCCGCCGCCTCCGAGGAGTATACCTCCGAAGTATCTTGTTACAACGCAGCAGATATCAGTGAGGTTATTTTTCTGTAAAACGTCAAGAACCGGCATCCCTGCTGTTCCCTGTGGTTCACCATCGTCGGAATATCTTGTTATGTTGTCATTCTGTAGTATATAGGCATAAACATTATGCTTTGCCTTTCTGTGCTGCTCCCTGATTTTATTTATAAACGCAACTGCTTCGTCATTAGTTTCAGCCGGACAGAGGTAGCCGATAAATTCGGATTTTTTTTCTGTAAACGAGCATGAAACGGGTGATTTAATGGTTATATACTTCATACCAGAACTCTCCACAGAAATTATTTCTTTTTATTTCCATAAAGCTTTTTTACGACTCTTTTGTTTGAAAGTCCGCTTTTCGGATTGTTTTTTGCGTAGATATATGCCCAGATGCATACGGCAAGATAGAACAGAGAGAGCAGAAGCGAGATAACTGCGGCACGCTTCATCCAGCTTGAACCTATGAAATCCTTGGCGGTTGAAAGGTTGAATTTTACAAACGATCTGTCAACATCCGATGCTGCAACAAGGTCAACATTTGCAATAACCTCATCTGAAAGCTTCAACTCAATTTCTCCCAGCTTTTGTCCCTTTTTGACCGGTGCATTTACAGATTCATAGAGCTTTTTGTTTATCTGAATTGAGGTTACATCTACTTCGTTGTACCACAGAGCCGAAACATCCTCTTTGGGTTTTACCAGAACATAGCTGTTTCCGTCAGAGTCGTTGACAGCTATTTCGGCTATCTCTTCGCTTGAAGAAAGCAGATCCTTATATTCAAAGTTGTCAAAAACCCACTGCATCAGATTATAGGCATCAATTATATGGTAATATTTCGAATCGCCCTCCTCGTCATAAAACGGAGCGTTGAGCAGAACAAGAAGGTACTTTATGCCGTCATATGTTCCCATGGTAATAATAGCTCGTCCGCCCAGCTGCAAATTGCCCGTTTTTATTCCTTTTACGCCGAAAAGGTAAAAATCACTTGCAGCGCTCATTATTATGTTGGAATGCGTCCATGTCCATGGCTCGTCGTGAGCCGTTATATACGATGAAGGGTGAACATCGTATTCCTCAGCTGTTGCGATCTCTTCAAAGCCGGGAACAGTCAGTGCATACTGCGTTATAAGTGACATGTCCTTTGCTGTTGTGACCTGTTTGGGGTCATAAAGTCCATGCGGATTGGCAAAAACGGTTTTTTCTGCGCCAATTTCCTTTGCCTTTGCATTCATCATGTCAACAAATGCCGGAATATTGTTGTTGCCAATATAATTTGCAAGAATATTTGCAGCTTCGCAGGAGGAAGTAAGCATCATTGCATAAAGGTAATCAGTTACAGTCAGGACATCTCCGTCCCATATCTCGCCGTAACGCAGGTCATCCGGGTAATCATATTCGTCAAATTCGTCATAAAGCGCCTTGTCAGCCCTGATCGTAGTGCCGTCAGGGTCGGAGCATTTTTCAAGAACAATGATGGCTGTCATAATATTGACGAGTGAAGCCGGCATCTGCTCCTGTTCAGCATTTTTCTGGTATATAACTGATTTTGTATCAAGATTTATAAGGTATGCCGAACTGGAATTCACCTCAAACGGCGGAGTAAATTCAACAGCTCCGGCAGTAATGGACAGACTGAAATATATACACATAAACATTGCCGCAAGAACGGAAATGAATTTTTTCAAATTAAACAGCTCCTTTTCAAGATCCGCTATAAATGGTTCTATCTGTAATTTGCGGACTTCTGTTTTTCACACACTTATTATTATAGCAAATCTCCCATCAAAAGAAAATACTTTTTCTGAAAAAAAGTCGAAAAGATATTTACGAATCGCTTTTTTTATGTTAAAATTAGAAAAGGTGATTTTAGAATCCGTTTGCAGAGGAAAATGTGATTCATAAAAGCGCTGCTGCAGAGGAGGTATGGAATTGATTTATATAACCGGAGATATGCACGGCGAATATTCACGCTTTAAAAGCAGAAATGTCAAAAGACAGCTTAAAGAGGGAGATACGCTTATAATATGTGGCGACTTCGGATTTATCTGGAATGATTCAAGGCATGAGCATTCTGTTCTGGACAAAATCGGCGATCTTAAATACAATGTCGCTTTTGTTGATGGCTGTCATGAGAATTTTGAATTGTTGAACCAGTATGAGGTTATAGAGTGGAACGGCGGAAAGGCTCACCTAATAAGCGGGAATCTTGTTCATCTTATGCGTGGGCAGGTCTATACGATTGAGGACAAAAAGATATTCGCTTTCGGCGGCGGACACAGTCAGGATTATGAATACCGGAAAAATGTAAACTGGTGGCCGCAGGAGCATCCTACTCACGATGAAATAATTGAGTCCATCAATAATCTTAGCAGGTATGACAACTGTGTGGATTATGTTGTTACGCATGAACCGCCTGCTTCCCTGAAAGATTGTCTGGGCGTTGACGTTTTTCAGCGTCTGGAAATACATGCTTTTTTTGAGGATATTATAAAAGCGTGTCACTTTGAAAAATGGTTTTTCGGAAAATGTCATATTGACAAATATATACCGATGAAATTTTATGCAGTATTTGAAGATGTACTGCCGGTCTATGAAATTGATTGATACGGAGGATTTAAAATGGTAATTTTAGAAATGGAAAATGGAAAGAAAATCAAGCTGGAGCTTTATCCTGATGTTGCTCCGATTTCATGTGAAAACTTTGAAAAGCTTGTAAAACAGGGCTTTTATGACGGTCTTTGCTTTCACAGAGTTATTCCTGGATTTATGATTCAGGGCGGCTGTCCTAAGGGTGACGGAACAGGCGGTCCGGACTGGACTATCAAGGGAGAATTTTCTTCAAACGGAGTTAAAAATGACCTGAAGCATACAAGAGGTGTGCTTTCAATGGCAAGAGCTATGCATCCGGACTCAGCAGGTTCACAGTTTTTCATAATGCATGAGGACGCTCCGCATCTGGACGGACAGTATGCGGCATTCGGAAAAGTGGTTGAAGGAATGGATGCAGTTGATGAGATTGCAGCTGTAAAAACTGATTTCATGGATAAGCCCCTTGAACCGCAGATTATAAAGAGAGCGTATATAGGGTAAGAACCAGGGCGGCTGTTGGTCGCCCTTTTTTGTTTAAATGCGTCCCGATATATATCTTGACAATGATTATAGTTACCTGTTTTCTGATAAATGATGTGATATTATTGTGAAAATTATATAATTACGAAATGCTGTTTTAGTGAAATCAACAGAAATTTATACTAAAGATTAAAAAAAGGTTACAATCGGTTTCATTTTGTGATATAATTATTACTGTGATTGCAATACAATAAAATAACGCAATACAGGATTTGGATCTTAAGGCTTGTGTTGAGGTATTTTATTGGATTGCTATAAGTACCTTGTAAATAATTAAGGAGTGGAACTGATGAAGTCAAAAAACAAGAGGATTGTCACAGCTCTTACCGCCTTTGTGATGACGTTTTCAATGGGGGCTGGTGCAGGCGCTGAAACACTTTTGGATATAGCGCAGAATAATGTGCCGCTTGAAAGCAGCAGTGCAATATATAGCTATGATCCCGAAAACGATACATATGAGCTTACTGACAGTAAAGGAAATGTTATTGATCTTGGCGGAGATGAGGATGAAACTGATATACCGGAGGAGGAAAATTCCGGGGACATTCAGACAACTATCAAGCTGAACAACGGAAGCAGCGCATCTGTAAAGGTTGCTGCGGTTACAACCGTTCCAGCAGGACAGAGCAAGACAACCGTAACAACTACAACCGTACCGAAAGTCTGGTATGTCGGAAGACGAAGATCAGTTGCGAGGTCGGAAGTTGCAGCAATTACTGTTGTAAAACCTCTGACAACTGTAAAGAAAACGACTACGACCGTAAAGAAAACTACCACAACAACTACTACAAAGAAAACCACCACTACAACAACCAAGGCAAGATACAACGGAATAGATGTTGCAAGATTTCAGGGAGATATTGACTGGACAAAGGTTAAAAAGGCAGGAATAGATTTTGTTATGATCAGAGCCGGCTACGGACGCTGTGCAGATCAGGTTGACGCAAACTTCAAGGTAAATATAGCCGGCGCACAGAAGGCAGGAATAGACTGCGGTGTTTATTGGTACAGTTATGCGCTGACTACGGCTGACGCATTAAAGGAAGCAAAAACCTGCTACAACACGATAAAGGGTTATAAGCTCAGCTATCCTGTTGCATTCGATATTGAAGAATCAAGTCAGATGAGCCTTTCAACCACTCTGGTTTCAAATATAACAAAGGTTTTCTGCGACTATCTTGAGGATCAGAAGTACTATGTTTCTGTATACAGCTTTGCAAGCATGCTAAAGGATAAGATGAATTCCAGCGTTCTTACAAGCTATGATATATGGGTTGCTCATATAAACGTTTCAAAACCGAATTACAGCGGAAATTATGGTATATGGCAGTACAGCCATACCGGCAGGGTAAGCGGTATAGATACAGTTGTTGATCTGGATTACAGCTACAAATACTATCCTGCGATCATGAAAAAGAATAAGCTTAACGGATATACATAAAAATAACTTTTAAGGGCACTGTTTTGGTTCAGTGCCCTTTTTATAACGGGAGGAAAATGTGCTTAAATTTATACTTGGCGGTGCAGGAAGCGGAAAATCATCGGTTTTAACCGAAAAAATAAATGAACTGGCAGATCGCAGCGAAAAGGTTATCGTTATAGTTCCTGAGCAGTTTTCGTTTGATTCAGACAAAAAGCTTTATAAAAAACTCGGCTGCCTGAAATTCAACAGAATACTTTCATTGAGCTTTACAACACTCTCAAAGGAAATATTTCAAAAGTATGGAAGTCGTTCCGGCGAATATGCAGATGATATGAGCAAGCTTATAATAATGCAGAGAACGCTTAAAAAGCTTATGTCTGAAAAGCAGCTGCACTTTTTTTCAAGGCAGGCTTTAAAGCCGGATTTCGCATCGGAAGCTCTTAAAATAGTAACTGAATTCAGACAAAGCGGTCTTGGAGCTGACGATTTTACGGCTAAAATTACTGCCGCAGACACAACGCTTTCTGAAAAGATAACGGAGCTTTCGCTGATTTATTATACATATGACAGGATGCTTGGCGAATGCGGTCTGAGGGACAATCTTACAAATATTTCAGAAGCGGCGGCTATTGCGGAGATGAACGGCTTTTTTAAGGGAACGTCAGTTTTCTTTGATGAGTTTGAAAGTTTTACAGGTGATGAG
>CAKSJL010000061.1 GCA_934463345.1 uncultured Oscillospiraceae bacterium
CCCTGAAATTTCATTTTTCTAAAAGTTTATTAAGCTTGCACAAAATCTTAGCTTTCTTTTTGTTGATATTTTTCTGATTTATACCATAAAACTCAGCACATTCCCTTTCAGTCATATTTTCAAAGTACAGCATTTCAATAAGTTCACGCTCTGATTCGGGCAAAAAAATAAGGCAGTCATAAAGCCTTTCAATAAGGACTTTATATACTGCCTTTTCTTCAACATCTTCGTGTTCATTTATGAATTCTCTGAAATTTTCAAATGTCCCTTCTTTTCCGCCAATCAGCGCTGAAAACTGAATTTCATGGTTATAGAACGATTTATTGTTATCATCAATATTCCACTGCGTTCTGTTGTAATGTACCCGAACCTCCTCACTGACCTCAACATCAACATATTTTTTTGACACTGTATCGTAAACACGGACTGTATTTTTCTTCATTTTCTCACCTCCGTTCAATTTAAAATCAAACGAAGGTTATGGGTAATTTTCTGTTATGCACAGCCATTTATACTTAAATATCATATTGAGTCCTTTCTTCATATTTGAAGAGGACACAAAAAAAGGGTACAAATATACCCATTTTATCAGACAAAACGATTATATTTGTATCCTCATTTTTGATAAAAAAAATACCCTGTTTTGCGTTTAGGGCAAAACAGGGTAGAAAATAGTTTATATTATCCTATAAGTTTTCTTCTCAATAAAATATTATCAAGCACATTAACTTTTTTATCCTGATTAAGATCAGCAAGCATTAATTGAAATTCTGTTAATGTTATACTTCCTGCAATATCACTCATACCATCGATCTGTGCTATAGTAAAGTTCAAACTATTATCACTAACGATTTCAATTTCTTTAGCAATGATAGTTCCGGTTATATTAAGGTTCTGACTATTAATAGTAACCTTTCCGTTTGGCGCGTATACAAATCCGTTTATCGTTGCATTTTTCGAATTAATTGTTATATTTCCCTTTTCAGAATAAAGAACAGATTGTACATTAAATATGTCACTATTTTTAACAGTTATATCATTAGTAGCTTTTTGGTTTTTTAAAATATTATAGTTTCCAAAAAAAGTTACGAATAAATCTTTATTAAATGATGTATGATTAATATCTTCAATATATTTATCTATATCATTATAAATTTCCGCACCAATTATGGTCGCACCATCTTCATTCACATAACTTTCACTAATAGACATATTTTCATCAGAAAAATACCACTTCATCATAGATTCGTCGTTAAACACATCTGATATCATATCCATAGGAAATGATGAACCCGTTTCCACTTTTTTGTAGTTAAATGCACCGCTGACATCGGATACCAAACGCTCTGCATTTATAGTTCCATTTAAATTTGCATTATTAGACTTGATGTAAAAAGTACCGTTTGAGGAAATATCCCCATTCAAGGTAATATTATTTGCCTCTAACTTCAAATCTCCATCGCTGCCGGTTTGGATAAAGTGATAACCGCCTACTAAATAACGCATAAGGATATTCAGATCGTCCTTATCAATTTCGCCATTAGTATTTATATCGCCAAGTTCATATGTTACCGCATTAATATTTTTTACATTGCTGCCATTTTCATCAATTTTCTCGGTGATATCAATATAATATCCTATGGTTCTTTTAACTCCGTTTTCCGTAATGGAAATCGTTGAATAATGGTTTCCGACTTTTAAATTACTTATATCCAGAACTGATACTCCGCAAATTTTTATTTTACCGGAAAAATCAGAATATTTTGTAAATGTTCCATAGTCTCCATCGTATACTTGTGTTGTACCTGAGTTGCTGCATTCTATATACACTTTGTCAGCTTTAGCAAAGTTTTTAAAACTATAATTAACCTTTTCAGGATTACAGTCGCTTTCGTTTTCGGTTATTACTATGTGTACGCTACCAGAGCCAGAAGCGTTAATATGAATAATTATCTCTCGACCGGTTGAATCCTTAAACTTACCAATGCCTACTGTGTGATTATTTACCGTATCTGTGATATCAGCTAACCAAACAGTACTTGAACCATCATTTAATGCTAACGTTATATTTCCAAAACAATCTGTATTAGTTCCGGTTTTTATTATTCTATATCCTTCACTTACTCCATAGCGTGAATATTTGAATTTGTTATTATCATTTTCAATATTTGTAGTTATATTGTTATTTTCAAGAATCTTGCTGATTTCTATATCTAATATCTGCGGATTCAAACCGTCAGTCGCATAAAATGAGTAATTGTCATTACTTAGCGTACCTCTATTATCATTCAAATTAACTATAAGCTTTTCATCGTTATAATTAATATGTTTTTCTTTTAAAAGATCTTCCACATATCCTTTATTAATGTCATCATATCTATATCCTACATAACCACCTCCAAGCAATCCCTTTTGCCCATAAAACGCTGCGGCCTGAGGTTCAACATAATACCAATTTCCGTTAAGCCCCATCATATTCCACATATGCATACCTTGTATCCCATCAATATTTATGCCGCCATTTGAAACGGTAATGCATTCTAATCCTTCTATTGATAAGTTATTTATCATAGCCTCCAATAACAACGAATATCCCATACAAACACCATGACCTGTAAGTATTGGACCAAGCGCAGTATATGAAAGTCCTGAAATTTGATTGTAATTTAAATTATTATAACTATAATCTATGTCGGTACTACTCAATTGCTCCCAAAAACCATAAGTTACATTTTTGGCAACCCACGAGGTTATTGTAAATGCAGCTTCTTCAACAGATAAATTATTCCATCCGTATTCATTGATGATTTCTTTACAATACTCATCTGTAAAATTATTTCTAAAATTTTCGCAATTTACAATCGCAACCAGCATTTGGATTTTAAAAGTTTCTGGTTCATTAAATGTAATATGGTAATTATTAGAGTTTAATGTTTGAATTTCCTCGCTAGAAACCATAAAATAATCTATAGTTAGCTCATTATTTTTATCAAATATTTTATTTAAGCTAGACTTATTAAATGATAAATAGTTAATAGATGATAAATTATCAGAGTTGATGTACAATTCGAAGTCTGGTATAGAATTAAAGGCATTGGGTCCTATTGCGGTTACTTCTTCTATATGTACCTGACAATCATTTTTATTGTACGAATACAAATATTTATATGTAGCCAATGATTTATCAACATTATTATAAATTATATTAATTCCATTTTCATCATACCATCCTGTTCCATTTAAACATTGTGATGATATTTTTATATCGTTATTTGATATAATATTTTCAATGTTAGAATAATCTTTACCCTCTACTAAATCAACACTTGTAATCTCTGTTGATTCACCATTATAATTAAAATTACGATTTAGATCTAATACATTATCCGATATGTTAAAATCCAATAAATTTCCGTTAATAATAAAATAATTATTACCTTTATCGTCATGGAAATTGTTAACATTGCTTTCGTTATTCCATGAATTTAAATAGTGGGAGTCTGCAAGAATTTTACAAGAAACATCAATTGATTTCGGGAACTTGATATTAATTAATGTGCTGTTTTCACATATGGCATAATCATTAATAGAAGTTACAGTATCAAGTACTTCATAGCTTTCTATAGGAATATTTCTAGGAATTATTTCAAGCTTTGTTTTACTTTTATTGTATAAAACGCCATTTTCATCACTATAATAATTTTTGTTATTTTCATCAACATATATGCGTTCTAAATTTGGAAATTTGTATAATGAAAAAATACCCAATTGTTTAACTTCAGATTCAACATTAACATATTTGATATCATTTTGATTATAACGCCATGGAGCTATAACATAATCATACATTATTCCGTTTCCGGATATTGTAAGTGTATCACCATTTATGCTGTAATATGTATCTTCTCCACATAAATTATCATTTGAAAACGCAGTGATAGAATTATCAATTAACTCCGGTTTATCATCAGTACTGTTTCCACCAGATGTAACATTGAGCCAATTTTCATAATCCGTCCATTCCTCTTGTGTCAGCGTATGAACCTCATCGGTTGTCATTTCTGCCAACATGGAGATACTTTCTGCCGGTTCACATTCAGTGATATTGATAATTTGAACATTATCATTATCGTTTGCGTAAACGGTAGGAACATTCATTATTATCGTAAATATACTTAATAAAACTGCCGTTATCCTTTCTATTACTTTTCTTTTATTCATATTATTTCACTATCCTTTCACTTTTCCAAAACGACTCTTTTCATTTTCATGACATCCAAAACATTTATAGAACTATCTTCCAAAAAATCGGCACGTTCAACCGCATTATTATTAAACTCATACTTGCCTGTCAAATATTGCTGCAAAAGCTGAACGTCATGCTTATCAATAAGACCGTCAAAATTCAAATCACCTTTACCATCGTCCAGTGCTTCAAATGTAAAATCATCTGACCCGGCAGCATACTTTGCTACTGTACTTCCGGTGTATCCAATAAATTTTGTTTCTGTTATCTTCGGTTCGCCTATTTGGCTATAGTAACCCATAGGTTTATAACCAATTTTCACATTCTTTGACAGAATAATATATTCTTTTATATTCGTATTTGAAAATGCCGAAGTACCTATACTTTCAAGCTGATTTGGAAATGTTACCGATTTTAAATTTTTACAGTTATAAAAAGCATATTCTTTTATATCCTTTACGGAGCTTTGGCTCAGATCAACAGACTCAAGCTCCGAACACCCTGAAAATGCATATACCCCTAAAGCTGATAATGATTCTGGAAGAACGGAATCGCCGAAATTAAAGCCTGAATACATAAATGCCGCATCTCCTATATCAGTCAGATTCGGTGGAAAAACAAATTCAGCAGAAGTTTTTGCACCTCTGAATGCCGCTTTGTCTATTGCCATAAGACTATCCGGCAAACTTATTTTTTCAAACTCAGCAGAATAAAAAGAACAAGCACCTATTTCGGTCACACCATCTTCGATTATTACCGAGTTATAATCGCACTTGCTCCAAGGCGTGTCAAGTCTTCTTTCTTTTTCAACCGGAATTTCAAAAGAACCTCCATCTATTGTATAAACCGTCTTATATTCTATATAAGTTTCTGACCAATTGCCTGTTGAGCAAACTTCTTCAGTATTGTTTTTGCTGATGATAAGTTGCTTTTCATCATTCAGAACCCACTTTATATCGCCTACCTCTCCCTGTGTAGGGGACGACTCAATTGGATTAGTTGGTACAGTAGGCTCAGTAGTTACTGGAATCACCGGAACTATCACTATAGGAGTGGTCGGCTCTGTAGGATCAGTCGTAGATATGCCTTCGCTTGTACTGCCCGTAGTTTCTGCATTTGCTCTGTCGAATGACTTAAAAGAAATCGAAATGCCTAACACTACAAACATAAACGAAAGTGCAAATATCACCGCTACTTTTAAAGTTTTTTTCATGGTTACCTCCAATTCAACTGTAAGTTTATTGATATCTATAAATGAGCACGCACCGTTATTTTGCACAACAAGCCTCTATTTATGCCTTCTCCGTAATCAAAATGGATAGTTCAAGTGAAGTCACTCAATAAAGTCACTGTACATGCTCATTTATAGTTGATATATCAGTAATAACGGTAATTTTCTATTATATATGTTTTAAAAAACTTAATTTTAGAATTTATGTAAATTATCACCTCACTGACAAGCAATGTTAATCAGAACTAATTTTATTCTGTTTATCATTGTACTTATTTTTTATTATTCCTGCTGGCATTACCAAACTCAGGGATACGAAAGCCAAAGAAAAACACATTATGATATTATCCCAACACACTAACGCTGTTAAAAATTGAATTACAAGTTCAATTATTAGTATGATTCTTATCTGCTATATTTTCTTTTTAGAGACAAATGCAACTAAACCAGACACTGTAAGCAACCCCAACAATGCACTTGCATCCTTGTTTCCAGTTTTAGGTGATTCTGTTTTATCAGAAGATACAACAGCTGTTGTAGAGGCTTCTGTTGTATCTTCTTCAACCTTTGAAATATTAATTGCAAATGCCGGCTGAAGTGTTATATTTTCAAAATCAGCCGTAAAATAGTTTGTTTCTTCGCTTAAAGTACTCATAAAAGCTTCATTTATTGTAAATGTAATACTTTCATTTCCGTTCTGACTTACTGTATAATTTGAACTGTCGATTACTGTATCATTGAGCATAAGACCAGTAAATACACCAAAATCATATCCGAAAGCACTAAGTTCAATAGTTTTGGAAAAATCATCACCTGTCCACTCGTCAAAAACATTCAGCTCTCCAACAATAGTTGATTTAACTGCAGTAGTAGTTTCTTCAGCCGAAACACTCGTGTCTGCTTCAGTTACAGTTTCTTCTGCAGATATTGTATATCCGACGCTAGAAACGCTCAAAATCGAAAGTATAGCAATAACAGAGTATAATCTTTTAATTTTCACAGTTTAATCCTCCTAATAAATAAATTGTTTTGCATTATGAACATAACAATTGATATTTGGTTAACTATAATATTCATATTGTGTAGTCAGATATGTATTATAATGCAGACTTCATATAAAAAGCGAGTAAACTTATGAGAAACACAGAATATATGAATGTCTGCATTATAACCATGTTTTAATTCGACATATGTACCTTATTATTTCTTAAGATTCTTTAATGCCTTTGGTTCTTTAGGCTGATGAAAAGCAATAAACGATGTTGAGTTAGATGCACTGACTGCAGCTGTCTTTATGAGCTTAGCGCCAGAATTACAAATCATTTTTTTAATGTTCATTTTCAATTAATCCTCCTTCCTTAGTTAGTTTTGTGCATAACATTGCAACTGAAACAGAAAGCAATGTTAATGATATCATAATTGAAACAATTTTATTAAATGGTATTAACAAAACTGCAATTATCGTAAAAATCCCCGAAAAAATAATTGCTATTTTTCTATATTTTTTCTTTTCATATTTTTCAAGAGGTTTGTTGACATTTTCAATAGGAGCTAACCAAAATATTATTATATCAGAAACAATAATTGCTGTCACAATAAGCCATTCACTTATAAAAAATAATTCTTGATTAATAACAGTATCGTCAGCGTATTTAAAGCAAATATTAAATTACATTTCAAATGAGTTGCAGCATGATATCCACCACAATATTTCCTCATTATATTAAAAACTAAAAAAAATAATAGTGCTATTAACAATTCATCCATTAATATACCACATATGATTAATATTAATAAATTTGATAGTCCTGAAAACAAAGCTTCAGCTCCATAAACATATATTTCATATTCGTCAGACTTTATTATTTCTTTTTCGACAAAAAAATCAGCTATCATATTGGAAAATCTGGTAATCAATTTAATCACCTCTTGCCAATATAATAGCCGTATTTTTGCATAAAATCAATATAAAATGCGTGTTTGGTATGTTTCACTTCGTGTTTGGTATGTTTTCAAAAGATTTTATCATTATATCAACAACAAACATATTGTCCTTTTCATAAAATTCTATCATACCATCATATTTTTCTGTAATACTCCTCATGGACTGTGTTCCGAGTCCATGATGTATATAATCTTTCTTTGTGGTTTTAAGCTTTGAATTATGTTTTAAAACAGATGAATCAATTATATTTGCAACCGATAGTGACAGATAATTTCTTTTATTTGTTATGTTGACCGTAATTTTTCTCTCCTTTTGTTTTATACAGGCTTCTATCGCATTATCAATAGCATTTGAAAACAAGCATATAATATCATCCACATCAAAACCATTAAAATCTGTATTAATATTGCATAATACATCAATATTCTTTTCTCTTGCAAAATTAAGTTTAACATTGATAATTGCATCAATCAATTCGTTACCTGTTTTTATATATTCATGAAACATATCTAATTTGTTTTTAGATAAATTTGTTATATGTTGCTTTGCCTCATCAGTTTTATTACTATCAATTAAATTATAAAGACATAATAATTCATTTTTCATATCGTGCTGAATTATTTGTAAATTGTGATAAACAGTCTGGATTGCATTATATGACCTCTTTTGTTCTTCAAATTGTATTTCCATAATTGAAAATCTCATTTTATCCCTGTTTTTTCTTGCTATGTAATAAAACAAAATAAAAACAGTTATATCGACAACCACAAGTCCTGATAATAATACTATCATGAATTTATCCAATAAATTATTTTTTCCATAACTGTAGTACAACTCACCGCCAAATCCGAGAATAATAACTGAAACAACAAAAACTACTGATACAGCTGTCAATTCCTGCTTGTTCAATATTACTGTTTTAGGTTTGGCGTTCCTTAAAATTATTCTTGTCAAAAGAAAAAAAATGGTTTTAGTTATAAATAACATAGTAATACGTAATGTATTCTGTGATTCAAGCAACTCATCAAGTTTTATATTAAAAATATAAGTAGCAATAATACTTAAAAATATATTAATAAAAAACACGGCCATTATTGATAATACCGGAACTATTATTCTATAAATTAAATCACTTTTTGTAAATATCACTGCATAAATAACATAAATAATTATTCCGCCAATATTATATACTGCAGAAAAATTTGAAAATAATGGTTCAGCAGCAATCATGTAAAGGCTTATTATCAAAAATGCTCCTATAATTTGTATAATATTTCTTTTTCCTTGAAATTTGCTTCCTAACCATTTATTAATGAATTCAAGCAAAATTACCACTTCAACAACTGTGGCTGACATTTCACATATTTTATAAAAAATATTCATTATAAATCCCTCATAAATCGTTGAAATCCTTGTTTCACTTCTTTTTTTCTGTTTCGACTTAATGGCACAAAAGTATTATTGGTTAAGGATATATTGTCCTTATTAATTGAATAAATATAATTGAAATTTACTATTATTCCTGAATGACATCTGATAAATACTTCACTTGATACTATCTCATTTAGTTTTTCAAGAGTATAAAAAATCTTTACTTTATTTCCAGACTTTTCGTGTAAATAAATATTGTGATTTTCAGATTCAATGTAGACGATATCATCGGAATGAAATAACAATTCACCTTTTTCAGTTTTTAATATATATTTTGAAGCTTTATTTTTCACCTTATTGTATATTCTCTCAATAACACTATCAATTTCTTCGTCAAAATATTTTTTTCTAATAAAAGCTGATACATCATATTGAAAAGTGCTAAAAACAAGATCATCACGATTTGTTATTATCACAATTACTATATTATGATAATCTTTTCTTATTATCTCTGCTGTCTGCATTCCATCTGGTTCGGGCATTTCAAGATCAAGAAATATAATATCGAAGCATTCATTTTGCAGTTTTCGGATTAATTCTTTGCTATCAGAAAAACTTTCTATCTGAGCATTAACACTGAGTTTTTCTATAGATTTTTTTATTTTATCTGAAATATATTGAAGTATATTTTCCTCATCATCCACAATTGCAATTCTGATCATGTCATCACCTCTACAAATATAATACCATAGTTTACTGTTTATTTCAACCGATATTCTGCAAAGATATACTTTATCTTGGCTCTATCCGACAGTTTACGAATAACATTATACTATACAATTTTACATAAATCAACAATTATATTACCGCATATCAACTATATTCATACTGTTTAGACGTGTTACGAAAAAAGAATAAATAGATAAAGGCGTATCATCTGATACGCCTTTGGTATTTTGGTATTTTTAATATGTCTGTTCCTGTGTATGCTCCTGTCTCTGT
>CAKSJL010000062.1 GCA_934463345.1 uncultured Oscillospiraceae bacterium
GGACATGATGAAGTCACAGAGCATTCTTGATCCGGAAAAGACCTTTGGCGAAGCACTTGAAAATTCCGGATTCAAGGGTGACAGAAAATATCGTCTTGATCCTGAAAGATATATGTACATGTTTGAAACACATATTGAACAGGGACCTATTCTTGAGGACAACGGAAACGATGTCGGTGTTGTAGACTGTGTTCTGGGAATGTTTAACTACAGACTGAAGTTTTATGGTCAGACAACTCATGCCGGAACATTTCCTATGCCGAAAAGACGTGATGCATTCTTTGCAGCTTCACAGGCTCTTTGCTGGCTGCATGAGGAGATTGACAAGCTTGGCGTAAATGATCTGGTATATACAACAGGTGAAGTTGTATGTCACCCATGCGTACATACATGCGTTCCGGACTTCTTTGATTTTTCATTTGATGCAAGACATGAAAAGCCGGAGGTACTTGAAAAGGTTCTCAGCATTGTAAAGAGCTGTGCTGATAAAACATGGGCTGGCTGTCGCTGCGAAGTTGTAAAGGCGTGGAACAGAGATACGGTTTACTGGGACAAGAAGCTTGTAGGTTATGTAAAGGAAGCGGCAGAAGAATGCGGAATCAGTCATCAGTACATTCATTCAGGTGCTGGTCATGACGCCCAGTTTGCTTCATACATGCTGCCGACAACAATGATCTTTGTTCAGTCCAAGGATGGACTTTCACACTGCGAGCCGGAATTTTCATCAGTAAAGCATTGTACAGAGGGTGCAACGGTAATGCTCAATGCCGTTTTAAAGGCTGATAAGGACTGATTAACACAGGTTCTGAAATATAATTTGTAGCAGTGTTGCTTAGCTGTTTCCGCCGGAAAAGATAAACGCTTATTCCTGCGGGAGCAGCTTTTGATGAAAGGAGCAGTATTCATGAGTGCGGAATTTAATGTGCCGAAGAAGATCCTGACAGGCACAGGTTGTATTATGTCAGCTGGAAAATATATTGCAGGAATGGGCAAAAAGGCGCTGATAGTAACGGGAAAGCATGTAGTAAAACTGGAATGCTTTTCAGATGTTACTGACATTCTCAACAGCAATGGTCAGGAATATGCTGTATTTTCCGGAATAACCGGCGAACCTGACGACAAGATGATAGACAAGGGCACTGAGCTTTATAAAAAGGAAAGCTGCGATTTTCTTATAGCAGTCGGCGGAGGAAGCCCTCTTGATTCAATGAAAGCTATTGCGGCGCTGACTGTTAATGGTGGTAAAATTTCCGATTATATGGGCAAGGTTATTGAGGGTGATATGCCGCCGATGGTTGCTGTTCCGACAACGGCAGGAACAGGTTCGGAGGCAACGCAGTTTACGGTTATAACGGACAGCGAAAAGGGAATAAAGATGCTTCTCAAAGGTTCGTCGCTTGTACCTGAGCTTGCGGTGATAGATCCGGTGTTTTCAGTATCATCACCGAAAAGCGTTACTGCTTCGACCGGTCTTGACGCTCTTACTCACGCAGTTGAGTCCTATACGTCAAGAAAGGCACAGCCGCTTACGGACACAGTTGCACTTGACGCTGTAAAGAGGATTTTCAGATATCTTCCCGATGCGTATTCGGACGGCGGAAATATGAAGGCGAGAGAAGAATTGTCTGTTGCAGCTCTTGAAGCCGGAATGGCGATAAACAACGCATCCGTTACTATAGTTCATGGCATGAGCAGACCAATTGGCGCATTGTTTCATGTTCCGCACGGACTTTCAAATGCAATGCTTCTTGAAAAGTGTATGAGCTTTGCTGCAGACGGCTGTTATGAAAGATTTGCAGAGCTTGGAAGAACAGCAGGTGTGGCAGAAAGGTGTGATAATGACAGGACGGCGGCTGAAAAATTTGTAAAGGCACTCGGAGAGCTTTGCAGGACATGTGAAGTTCCGACACTTTCGGAATATGGCATAGACAAGGATGAGTTTGTATCCAGAATGGATAAGATGGCTGACGATGCACTTGCAAGCGGAAGTCCTGCCAATACAGTAAAGGAAGTATCAAAAGAGGATATTCTAAAGATCTATGAAAGTCTTTTCTAATGGTTTGCAGACTGCGTTGTCAGGTGTTACAAAAATAAAAATCAGGGAATGTACTCTTTTGCAGTGCATTCCCTGATTCGGTTTCTTAAAATTATTCTCGCCGAAAAGACGTGCATTTCATTTTTATGTAAACACGCTCTAATAGGAATTGAAATGTTTTCTTCTGTTAACAGAGTGTATAGTCATCATCAGCAGTACATAAACTGCCGCAGATATACTCCACGAAATTATATCCGCAGTTTTTTTAATATCAATATGACCGCTTCCGTCATAACGGATACGGCTTTTGAACCTCAGACCGCTGCTCTGCGCATACTTTTCAGCTATTGAATCCTGCTTTCCGGTAACAACAATATCAGCTGGTTTGTTTTCGGAAAATCCGATTGAAAACTGTCCAATTGAAAGAATGCTTTCCGGCAGGTCAATTCTGCTTAAAGACGGACAGTTATAAAAGGAGTATGAACCAATATTCACGAGGTTTCCGCCAAGCTCAGCGCTGGAAAGATTTTTGCATTCGGCAAAGCCATATTCCCCGATATCGGTTATGCTGTCGGGCAGACTGAGCTGTTCAATGCTTTCACAGCCGTAAAATGCGTAGTCATCAATGACCTTCAGGTTTTTACCGAAGCTTATGGTTTCAAGTGAACAGCAGCCATAAAAAGCACCGTCCGGTATTTCTGCCGCACTACAGCCAAGATCGGCGGTTATAAGCGATGTGCAGCCGAAAAAAGAGTAGTTTCCTAATTTTGTGATGCTTTGCGGCAGAGAGACTTTCTTTAGGGTTTCACATTTATAGAATGCATTCTCCCTGATTTCCGTTACCGGAATACCGTCTATCTGCGCCGGAAGTACAAGCGTTTCCGGATTTCCTTTATATCCTGTTATAGTAACTTTGTTGTCTGATACTGAATATGTAAGCAATCCGCAGTAATCGTGGGCGCTTGTATGCTGCGGTGTGCAAAAAACAGATACTGCCGATACCACTGCGGCAGCAAGGCTTATAATTTTCTTCATTTTATCCTCCTGTAATCTTTCTGTAATTATTATATATCGCTTTGTAACCACTGTAAAGATGTTAAGGGGATGTTTTCATCGTAATTTCTCGACAGACGCTACTGATTATCTCATGTGTTTTTGAGAATATGTGTCTGTATATACTGCGATATGTCGTTATTGCTTTATATATGCCGGCAGTGAATAAGCAGATAAAATGCTGCCAATGATATCTGCGAGGTGAAATGACATGAAAAAAACAGACATTATTTTATTAAGCGGACTTATAGGAGCGATTCTTTTTACGAACTTTGCAGGCTTTGAATCAAAGATAGCCGGCTTTGAAAGAGAAGTGCTGAGAATGCATATCCTTGCTAATTCGGACAGCAAGGAGGATCAGGAACTTAAAATAAAGGTCAGGGATGAGCTTTTAAGGCATTCTGACGAGATTTTCAGCGGATGTGCCAACCTTGACGATATGAAAGAGGCAGCAAAAGAAAATCTTGAATACATTAATAATATAGCGATTGGCGTTATCAGTGAAAACGGTTTTGATTACGGAGCTGAGAGCAACATTGTCAATATGGAGTGTGATGAGCGTGTTTATGGAGATATAACCATGCCGGCCGGAAGCTATGATGCGCTGAGAATTACGATAGGCGAGGCAAAGGGACATAACTGGTGGTGCGTTATGTATCCTCCGCTGTGTATTCCTGCGGCTGAATGTGTTGAATCTGACACCAGTGCTGCACAGGAGTATTTCAGTGCAGAGGAGATGAATGTACTTGAAAATCCGCAGGAATACAGAGCCGGATTCAAATGTGCTGAGATGTTCAGAAGTCTGAAAAAGAAGATAGCGGAAATATGGTAAGGCGGTATTGAGACCCCGTCTTCACAAGCGTATGCGCACGTCTTTCCAGCAAATTTTTACGCATACTGCGTTAAAAATGCTTGCCATACACAAGTATGCCTGCGCATTTTTGCCTTGTCTGCGTAAAAATTGTGCTTGGAAATCCGCACACATATCTTGTGAAGACGGGTTCTGAATCTGTTGACATTTGTTAATCTGAATGCTATAATAAAGGCAGTAGTACGGGACGCAGATAACTAACTTTAACATTGAGCAATAGTTTGTCATACATATCCTTCGGAATTTTGCAGTGGGCTATTAAAGAAGTACGGTAAATATAACAGAATTAAAAAAAATTGAAAATATGACTTGAAAAATTCAGAAAAGTATGCTAATATAATAATATGTATTGTTTATATAGGAAATTACTACTTGAATTTCAGGTATTGGAAATAAATTTAGGAGGAATTGTAAATGACAGACTTCAATTTTGAAGAAGCTTTCGACCCACAGGTTAGCATTAAGGTTATCGGTGTCGGCGGCGGCGGCGGAAACGCTCTTAACTGTATGGTTGACGCAGGTGTAAAGGATATTGAATATATTGCTGTTAATACTGATGCCAAGGCTCTTAACAGATCAAAGGCAACAACAAAAATCCAGATCGGTGCAAAGCTTACAAAGGGCAGAGGCGCTGGAAACAGACCGGAGGTAGGCGAACGCTCCGCAGAGGAAAACAGAGATGAAATCGAAGCTTCACTCAAAGGCGCTGACATGGTGTTTATAACTGCCGGTATGGGCGGCGGAACAGGAACAGGCGCAGCTCCGGTCGTTGCAGAGATCGCTCAGGAGATGGGACTTCTTACTGTTGCAGTTGTAACAAAGCCTTTTGCTTTTGAAAGAGAGCAGAAGATGCAGCAGGCTGAAAGAGGAATTGAAGAACTGAAAAAATACGTTGATTCCCTTATTGTTATTCCTAACGAAAGACTACTTGACGGTCTTGAAAAACAACCGACAATGCTTGAGTCATTTGCGCTTGCTGATGATATTCTGAAAACAGGTGTAAAGAGTATTTCAGACCTTATTACTGAGGACGGCTACATCAATCTTGACTTTGCGGATGTTTCAACAATTATGAAGGGTGCAGGCTACGCACATATGGCTATCGGTCATGGTTCAGGAAAGGACAAGGCTGCGGAGGCTGCAAAGGCAGTTATCTCAAGCCCACTGCTTGAGACATCCATTTCCGGTGCAAGACGTCTCCTTATCAATATTTCTATGTCTGAGGATATTATGGCTTCTGATGTTGATACAGCAACAAAGATGATTACTGATACAGCCGCTGATGACGTTGAGTTCATCTTTGGTACAGCATTCAAGGAGGACATGAACGACGAAATGACAATTACAGTTATTGCGGCAGGTTATGGCGAGGAGTCCTCAACTGTTGAGGAAACTGAGGATGTTATTCCGATTGACAACCCTATGCTTGACAATCCTAGCGACAAGAAGGAAACAACAGACGATGATCTTGATGAAATTCTGAGAATGCTTGAGAAATAATAAAATATATAAATTATGGGTGCAGTCGAGCAATCGGCTGCATTTTTTTATTGCATTTAACGTGAAAATATGTTATAATAATTTCACGAAAATATTTAAACGAAACGTTTGGAAAGGAAAATGAAAGTGACAAAATTTAAGACGACATTCAAAAAGTCCGCAGCAGTTCTTGCGGCGGCAGCCCTGACCGTTTCCGGTCTTGCAGGCACAGGCTCTTTCGGAGGCGTTCTCAGAAACGAGACAGAGCTTGTAAGTGCGGCATATGAAAGCAACTCTTATGAGACCAATTATGGAATTTACATCGGAGAAAATTGGTTTCTGGAGGGAGATGATGCGGGAAAATATGGAGTTTGGAAAGCTGGTTCTGATAACAAAGAGCTATCTAAAGAGCCATTCAGCGCAGACGGTTTTTCATGGGACAATGACAGCAAAACTCTCACCCTGACAAACTTTAACTTTAAGTGTGGTGTTGATGTAATTGCATTAAATATTCCGGCAGGTTCAACTATCAAGCTTTTTGGCGATAACAAATTTGAATTTGCAGAAGATTTTACTGTGAAAAATGCACTGATTAATTGTAACAGCAAAAACCTTACAATTGAAGGGCCAGGCAGCCTGACTTTAGTTGGAAAAGATAATAACAGATCTAAAAGCCTTTACTGTGATTCTCTTACAGTTAATAACTGCTCCTTGACTATTACAGGCGGAATCCAGGTAGACCAAAACAATCCTGTTATCAACAACTCGGATGTCAGTGTGGATGGAAATAGTGATTCAATATCTTCTGCAACAGTAAATGGCAGTAACGTAGAGCTGAAAGCTGATGAAACAGGCAAAAAAACAATTTCCGGCTGTATCATAGAAAGCAACGGTCTTGGAATTGACCAGGTAATGGGTGGAACTGCAAGCAATCTTATGATAAATGTATTGTCTGTTAATGGTTATGAAATTACCGGCGTATTGAATCTTACGTCTGGTACTGACGGTAAGCTGGAAAGTGGATATGCCGCATCAAATAGTGCATCGTATATCGGTACAGCTGCAAAGAATGCCATTGATCCTCTCTCAATAATCGTTAGGGAATCTTCGGGAACTGAATATAAAACCATCAACTACCTTTCAATCGCCGACTATCTTACAAACATTGTCATGACATCGAACGATTCAAAGGAAATTGAAATGGCAACAGCATGGCTCAATTACGCTTCCGCCGCACAGACCTACTTCGGTTACCAGACAGACAAGCTTGCCAACAGATACCTGAAAGCCGGCGACGCAAAAGTAACCGGAAAGGCTGACGTCATAAGAGCGCTCAGAAGCAATCCGGAGGTCAGCGGAATAACAGCTTATTCTAATAAATATCCAGAGCAGTATATCGGAACATCTCTTACTCTTGGTGATAGTAGATACAATAACCGGATAGCAGTTAAACATTATTTCACCGAAGCTGTTGAAGGCTTAAACCTGACTGAAACAATAGTAGGCGGAAATACATATTACACCACGACCGCTTATTTGAATTCTGTAAAAGGCTTTGCGGATAAAGGTAATTACTATTATAGACCACAGGAATCGCCGGAATCCAGCATTTACGATTACGTTTACAGCACTCTGAGAAGCTCAGAGAACACAAATTTAATAAACCTCTGCTGTGCGCTCTATGATTTGGGTACAGCGGCAGAAAAAATGTAATAAAGGAGAAAGAAAAATGACAAAATTTAAGATGACACTCAAAAAGTCCGCAGCAGTTCTTGCGGCGGCAGCCCTGACCATTTCCGGTCTGGCGGGAACAGGCTCTTTCGGAGGCGTTCTCAAAAACGAGACAGAGATTGTAAATGCGGCTTATGGTGCGAATGTGTACGAGGAAGATTACACAATTGATATTAGTAGTTATAAGGGGGTATTTAAAAAGGATAAAGGCGGCAATGATACTGGAGAATTTAGCGGGAAAGGTCTTGACTGGGATGCAGATAACAAAATTCTGACTCTGACAAACTTTAATTTCACAAGCTCAGCAGACTCGACAAGTGGCAGCGCATTGACTATTGAATGCGATGCAACCATCAAGCTTTTTGGTAAAAACACGATAGGTTTTAGTAGTGATTCGCCATTAGCACCTCCGATTACAGTAGGCGGAAATCTGACGATTGAAGGTCCGGGATCGCTGACATTGAACGGAAAGGATGATAAAGACGAAGCTACAATTAAAGCTATAGGAGGAGATGTTACAATAAACAATGTAGGAACCTTGAATTGTGATGAGTCTATCGGTTATATTTATGCCATGAAAGAGGGTGGCAGCATAACCATAAATAATTCGAAGGTGCAGTACGCTGGATATTACAATATTACAGACAGAATCGAAAAATCGACAATAACACCAATGACAAATGGAGAAAACGTTATAGGAGTGAATAATTGGTTTATCAACTCCGTACCATTTATTTTTGCAGATGATGGAGTGAATTTTGGAAGCGGCGCTTATCTACAATTAGGGCCATGGAGACCGGAGGCTAACATGACGAAAGAAGGCGGAGGTGAGAAATTTACTGCTAATACAGAATTAAATGGCGAAAGTAAATATATTACAAAGATTGATGATTCTGGATATATCTTAGTATCTGCCGCACCAAAGGACATTAACGAGCCGATTGAATTTAAATCAATAACTTTAACAAATTCCAGTGAGGATACATTTACAGTTGAAAGCTTTAAATACTGTTCTCTTGCTGATATCCTGACAAACATTGTTTATTCCAACGTATACGGTGTTGCTGACAAGAATTTTGCCAAAGCATGGCTCAACTATGCTGCAGCAGCTCAGGCATATTTCGGTTCGACAGACAAGCCTGCCAACAGATACCTTGATGAAAGCGACAGAATTCCGACAGACAGCAAAGCAGTTTTAAACGCACTCAAAAAACAGGGCGTAACAGGCGTTGCCAAGGTTAAAGAGAGTGATGACTGGGAATATATTGGTTCAACTTTGATTCTTGGCTATACTACTGTAGGTGACGATTTGGGAAAATTAGTGCTCAGAAATTATTATGAATATAAGGGTACAGAAACATTACCTGATAACATTTATAATAAAATTGAAATAAAAAATAAAACATATTACTATACGGGACGTTTTTGCAATTATACTAACCTGCTTGAATCATCACCGGATAGTATGTCTACGGAAAATACTGTTTACGATTACATTTACAGCACTCTGAAAAATTCAGAAACAGATCCAAAGCTTGCAACTCTTTGCTGTGCGCTTTATGAATTTGGCGAAGCGGCAAAAGCAGCAAATTAGAGTGTTAAAGAATGAAACTGCCCTTTGTGGGCAGTTTTTTTTTGTTTTCTAGATTGATTTTCGTAAATACTGCCTTAAAGATATTGAAATTCATGTTGCAATATGTTATAATTACTAATACCAAGACAATACCATAATGACAGGAGTGTTAATATGAAAAATTCAGCTATACTAAGAACTGCAAAGGTCGGCGGATTTAATAAGGAAGATGTTCTTACATACGTTGACGAGCTTAATGCAAAGATTGATTCTCTCAAAAGCGAGCTTGAAACGGCAAAATCTGTCCAGACTGACGTAAGCGAACTGGACAATTATAAAAACGAGATCGAAAGATTAAGAGAGCGCCTTTCAGAAACTGAAATAAAGCTTTCAGAGGTCAGAACGGATGCTGATTCAGCAAAGGCAGAGCTTCAGAATGAGAAAAATACGGCTCTGGACGAGAACGAAGCTCTTAAAGCGGAAATTGCTGATTTAAAAGCAAGGCTGGAAAATTCGGCTTCTGTCAGCACATCTGAGGTTCAGCCGGCTGTTGACGTGTCTGGCTATGAAAATGAGATAAGCGAACTGAAACAGCAGCTGAGTAGTGCAAAGGGACAGATAGCGGAGATGTCAGGAGAAATGTCCAAGCTGACAGCTGATATTTCCGATAAGGCAAAAAAGATAGAGGAGAATATTTTGGATGAGAAACACCCTAAGTTGGCTGCTACATACGGTACCATCGGTTTGGTTTATGAGAAAAAAGGTGATTATAATAC
>CAKSJL010000063.1 GCA_934463345.1 uncultured Oscillospiraceae bacterium
CATTTATTGATAATCTGCACATCATCCAGCTTTATATCCGTAATTCCCTTTGTGTAAACACTATCCGGATAAACATGTCTGCCATATACAAGAGATGAAATAATACAGATTTTGCGGCATGCGTCATGACCTTCCACATCTGCTGTCGGATCTTTTTCAGCATATCCAAGCTCCTGTGCAAGCTTTAAGGCATCATCAAACTTCATTTCATCATTTATCATTTTTGTCAGAATAAAGTTTGTTGTTCCGTTTAAAATTCCGGCAACGCTTTCAATGTCGTTCGCAGCAAGACACTTGTGAAGCGGTCTTATAATAGGAATTGCACCGCCAACGCTTGCTTCAAAGAAGAAATTGCAGTTATGTTCCTTTGCAAGTGCCAGAAGAATATCGCCCTTTGCAGCAACAAGCTCTTTATTTGACGTTGAAACGCTTATGCCTCTTTCCAGACATTTCTTTGAAAATGTAAATGCCGGCTCAACACCGCCCATACACTCAGCGACCGCCTTTATTTCCGGATCATTAACAATCTCATCTATAGTTTTCACAAATTTATCCTTGTATGGACTGTCTGGAAAATCCCTGATATCAAGAATGTACTTGACATCCATTTCATCTCCGGCTCTCTTTTGAATCTTTTCCTTGTTTTTATAGAACAGCTCGACAACGCCCGAGCCTACAACACCATATCCTAAAACCGCAAATTCTGACATAAAACCCTCCGAAATATTTTTATTCTCCTGAAAGAAGCTGTATTTCCACAACTCCCTTTAATTCAGATATTATTGACTTCATGGCAATTGCTTCCTCAAAGCTTTCATTAAGCCTGAGAGAAATTGTAACAGTTGCAACTCCGTCTATTGGTATGCTCTGATTAACTGTAAGTATATTTGAATTAAGATTATGCAGTGAAACAAGAACGCTCGACAAAACTCCAGGTTCATCTTTCAAAAGCATATAAAGAGTTATAATCTTCTGCATAAGCTTTTCTTCATATGGATACACACAGTCACGATACTTATAGTAAGCACTTCTTGATACTCCGATTTCCTTGCAGGCAGCAGCAGAGCTTTTTGCTTCCTTATTTGCAAGCATCTTCTTGACTTTCAGCACCTTCAGAATAACCTCCGGCAGTACAGATGAATCAACAACTATTAAATGTGACTTATTCATTCTAACTCCCATTTACCGCAGGTTGCATTGCCTGTCCATAATTTACAGCAGCACCGTACAATTCAGTCCACCCATGAAATACAATTGTTTTTCAAAATATACTATATCACACTTTAAGAATAATGTCAAGTTTTAAAAAGGTAATAAATATTAAACAATAATTTGTAAAAAGACATATGGATATGGTTTTTTATACCGCATGATCTGAATGCAAAAAAGGCAGTCAAAGACTGCCCAAATCTGTTATCCAAACAATTTTTCAGAAACTGCCGGAAATGAATTTACAATTGTCAGAAACAAATGCAGCGCTATAGTCATGACAAGCAAAACTGAGGAAAACGCAGACGAATTCCTTCTTTTCTGATGCGGCATAGTGTATGGGAGCCTGTCAGATTTGTGAAACCTGATGAAGAGGAATATACCGGCAACGCCCATAGTCATCATTAAAAGTCCGGCAATAAATACACCTGTCATGCTGTCAAGAAGTCCCGAATAAGAAATAGCGGAAGATATTATATTTACAAACGAATGAATTATCATGGACGGAAGCAGTGAGTTATGCTTTATATTAATGTGTGCAAAGAATATTCCCATAAAAAACGCAAATATGAACTGACTTACATTACCATGCATTAAGCCGAAAAGCAGTGCACTCATTATAATACCAAATCGCTGGCTAACTCTTGACAGATTTTTCAGTATAAGACCACGGTACATAATCTCTTCTGTCAGAGGCGCTACAAAACATGCATAAACAAGCATTACAGTTATAGTTCTCGGACTTTTATAATTCATCATCTCGCTTCCGACGGACATATCAGCTCCACTGAATACTGCTCCAAATGCAGTTCCGGCAATGCCGCCGATATATCTTATAAAAAACGAAATAATACCATAGCTTAAAAGTTCTCTGAATGTCAGATTTTTCGTCTTGAAATACGATTCAATTTTTATTCCCGAAATTTTTGAACCTATAAGGAATATAATTATGCTTAAAAATCCAAGCACAAGCATATTTATTCCAATTCCTATGGACGAATTGTCAAAGAAATTGTCCAGCCCTCTCAGATACTGAACAGTTGCCTCGGAGCTGCTCACACCGTCCCGCTTCATAACAATATGTTTCAGAATCAGACGCAGAAGTATCATTATGCCATAAGAAGCAAACAAATGAACCAGCATTGCACCTCCGGCAATATTAAAATAATAGCGTATATTCTTTTTTTCATCCCTGGACGGTTCAAAAGGGATCACACAGCCCGGAATATCCAGCTGATGAACAATATCATGATAGTCACTATTGTAATCCTCATATTCTGTAAAGTTATCAAATGGGTTCTTTGAATTTATACTTTGCTGACCCGGACTAAAATTATTTTCTTTATTATCCATAAAATGAAATTTCCTCTCATCATTTTTAATTAATAGTACAACAATATTATATATCATTTTTCTAAGTCAGTCAATATAAGAAAAACAGGCAGAGTCAATACCCTGTCTGTTTTTCTGTATTTACGAATTTATACTTCCGCTGCCTGATCCTAAGCCACCGGGAGGAGTCATCTGACCTCCGCCGAATTCGTCCGGAGGTGTCATGCCATCGGGCATTTCCGGCATGTCATCAGGAGCATCTCCCATATCGTCATGAGAAAATCCGCCCTGACCTCCCGGCATTTTACCGCCGCTCATAGTTCCAAGAGTTCCACTTCCAGCTTGTGTTACTGCCGAATCAACAATAACCTCTTCAAGGAGAGTTCCTCCGGTATAGCTGCCGCCGGTATAAAGACCGTCTTTTTCAGTTCCGTCTGAACTTCCGCCGTAATATACACTGTAGGTTTTTCCCTTACTTATTTCAGGTGTGCTGATTATAACTGACGAATATGTCTTGGCTGGAGAATAGGTTACGATCTCATTTCCACTTTCACCTTTAAGACAAATCGTTGAACCTGCCTCCTGAGAAGCATCAAAACTTACAGCAACAGAATACTGTGTTGAAGTGTCTGATGGAAGTTCTGCCATTCCTGAGCTTCCTGCCGCAATAAGTATTCCGCCAGTAACATTTATTTCTGTTCCGGAGTCAAGAGCTCCATTTCCGTCATTTACCGGACCGTCAATAATTGTTGTTCCTCCGCTTATATTCATAACACCGTTTGAATCAAGTCCATCACCGCCGGCATTAACGTATATGTATCCTCCGTTAATATTTAGAATACAGTTTTCAGAAACATCGCCGAAGCCACCGCCCATACCTCCAAATCCACCCGGAGGTGTTGAGCCATTCTGATTTCCATCTGTCTGCTGACCATCTTCCGATGAGTTGTCTGTTGTACTGTTATAGGATGAACCATCATTCGGATCAAATCCGCCCATACCTCCAAATCCACCCGGAGGTGTTGAGCCATTCTGATTTCCGTCTGTCTGCTGACCATCTGACGATGAGCCGTCTGTTGTACTGTTATCGGATGAACCTTCACTCGCATTGAATCCATCATCACTTGCAGTGACATGAATGTTGCCATCATTCACATTTATTACTGTTGCTTCAAGACCTTCATATGACTGTGATACAGTAATATCACCGTCGTTTACATCAAGCTGATTATCTGCATGTATACCATCGTCTCCGGACGCAAGCAGTAATGTTCCTCCATTTATTTCAATACTGTCATTTGAATGGATGCTGTCATCTGCACAGTCTGCGGATATCTCTCCGGCATTTATTGTTAGCTTTCCACCAGCTTTTATACCCTTTTCACTTTCATCCGTTTTATTGGAATTTCCCTCTGCCGGCCTTGCTGAATTGTTACCGGACGACTTTGACGAAGTCAGGTTTTCTGTTCCGCCACCTGTTTTAATGTTGAATGTACCGCCATTTATTATCATATCTGTTTCAGCCTGAAAAGCGTCAAGTGCAGCAGTTATGTCAAACGATCCGCTTTCTATGACAATGTATCCCTTGTCAGTTTCTTTTGAATTGGTGGATTTAAGACCATCTGCCTGGGAATCGACTGTTACAGAAGCATTCATAATAACAAGAGAATCCTTACCCTTTACAGAATTTCCTACAGAATTTATATTAAGAACATCATTGCATATTCTCAAGTCATTTTTACAGGCAATTCCTTCATTAAAGTTTGCATTTATGCTGAGCGTTCCGCTGCCGTTTAAAGAAAGATCGTCCTTGCTGTATATTACGGCGTCCGGCTCATTTTCATCGTCACTTTCATATGAATATTCCGATGGATCTGTGAGCGTATTTTCCGTACCGTCACAGACAGTTATTATGGTTTTTTCAGCATTTTCAATAAATACAGGTGACGAGTATGAACAGTTCATATTTACTCCATTTAAAGCAATATGTACTTTTTCCTTTGTGTCAACATAAATCTGACCGTCATTAATCGTACCACTGAAAATGTAAGTCCCACCTGACGTAATGCAGATTTTTCCGTCTTTATATTCCGCACCATTTCCGCTTATTTTGGCACTGTCACCATTAAGTGTAATTCCAGCGTCCGGGTCTTTTACTGATTCATCAAGATCATCCTCGTCAAAATATTCCGAATCCGAATTCTGAGTGCTGTTATCCGAAATATATGCAGCAGTGTCAGCACTGAGAGCCGATGAAGCCGTATCAGCAGACGAATTTTCAGAACTGCCTCCGCTTTCATTACAGCCCGTCATTGAAATTGTAAGAATCAATATTGCTGATATAACAGCAGAAAGTTTTTTTAATTTTTTCATATAAATCACATCCTGAATAAAATATTTATTCCCCCTGTGATTTTATCAGCAATGAAAGCTCTTAATGCAACACCGCATAATTATTATTACAAAGGCTTAAGCCGATAATTGTGCGATAATTCTCTATCTTGATTCATTGCTGTTTTTTCTTTATCTGTGATTATATTTTTACATACAAATGTGCATATTATGTGAAAGTTAAGGAAAAAAACTGAAAAAGTCATTACCCTTTTACACATAATGGTGAAGAATAAAATTATAGAAAAACATTGACTTTTTCCGAATATTTGATATAATATAAAAGGAATATTGAATTTGGGCTGTGAAAGGAATAACTGCATTTTTCATTCCTCAGAGAGAAAGCGGACGGTGAAAGCTTTTGTTTGAAGTGCAGGTGCTACCCCTGAGCTTTCTGCCGAAAGGTGGACGTATTTTCTGCGTTAAGGAATGCAAGAGGAAAGTATTTATATCTGCTTTAATTTAAAACAGTTATTTTATACTTTTGAATTTTGGGTGGTACCACGAGCCTTCGTCCCATTTCTACGGACGGAGGCTTTTACATTTTCAGCTCTGCAATGCAATAATTTATGAATGGAGAATAATACTTTATGAAATGGCGTGGAGTAAACGAACTCAGAGAAATGTATCTTTCATTCTTTGAGAGCAAAAATCATACAAGAATGGCAAGCGCTTCGCTTGTTCCTCAGGGTGACAACAGCCTTCTTCTGATAAATTCAGGAATGGCTCCGCTGAAAAAATTCTTCCTGGGACAGGCAGTTCCGCCAAACAAAAGAGTTACAACCTGTCAGAAGTGCATAAGAACTCCTGACATTGAACGTGTCGGCAAAACTGCACGTCACGGTACATATTTTGAAATGCTCGGAAACTTCTCTTTTGGCGATTACTTCAAGACAGAGGCTATTGAATGGGCATGGGAATTTCTCACAAAGACACTTGAAATTCCGGCAGACAGGCTCTGGATCACGATTTTTGAAAGCGATGATGAAGCCGAATCCATATGGATGAACAAGATTGGTATCCCAAAGGAAAGAATTATTCGCCTTGGCAAAGAGGATAACTTCTGGGAACATGGTTCAGGTCCATGCGGTCCATGCTCCGAAATTCATTTTGACAGAGGCGAAAGCTACGGGCCTTTTGAGAGCTTTGAACAGGCAAGCGAGTGCGACAGAGTAATTGAAATATGGAATCTCGTTTTCAGCCAGTTTGACAGCGATGGAAAAGGTCATTATGAAGAAATGGCTTCAAAGAATATTGATACCGGTATGGGTCTTGAAAGACTTGCATGCGCTATGCAGGGAGTTGACAATCTCTTTGAAGTAGACACTGTTAAAAATATCATGAGCAAAATCAGTGAGATTGCCGGTGTTAAGTATAAAGAAAACGAAAAAACCGACGTTTCACTTCGTGTTATCACAGACCACATCAGAAGCACAACATTTATGGTCGGTGACGGCATTACACCTGCAAACGAAGGCAGAGGCTATGTTCTGAAAAGACTTTTAAGACGTGCCGCAAGACACGGCAAGATGCTTGGTGTAAGCGAACCGTTCCTTTATAAGGTATGCGATACTGTTATTGATGAAAACAAGGCAGCTTATCCTGAACTTGATGAAAAAAGAGAGCTTATCAAGACTATTATCAGACATGAAGAAGAAAGCTTTGCAAAGACAATTGACAAGGGTACTGAGCTTCTGAACCAGTTTATTGACAAAATTACTGCCGGCAGCGTTAAAAATATCCTTTCTGGTGATGACGCATTCAAGCTCAGTGATACCTACGGCTTCCCTCTTGACCTGACAAAGGAAATTGCTGCTGAAAAGGGTATTGAAGTTGATGAAGAACGCTTCCAGGAATGTATGGATGAACAAAAGCGTAAGGCAAGAAGCGACAGAGCGTCAAAGGTAAAAACATCATGGAGTGAGGATAGTACTGCTGCAATAAACGCCCCTGCAACCGAATTCACAGGTTACACAAGATTCAAACATGACGCTCAGATTCTTGAAATATTTGTTGACGGAAAGGCTGTTGACTGTGCATCTGAAGGACAGGAAGCAGTTGTAATTCTTAACAAGACTCCTTTCTATGCAGAAAGCGGCGGACAGTCGGCAGATACAGGCGTTATTAGTGAAGAAGGAGCTGAGTTTTCAGTTTATAATACAACCAAAACAGAAAATGGTCATTTCCTGCACTTCGGCTCGGTAATAAACGGATCAATTTCAAAGGGAGATACAATATTTGCTGAGATAGATGTTGAAAAGAGAATGTCGACAATGAGAAATCACACAGCAGCTCACCTCCTCCAAGCGGCGCTCAGAAAAGTTCTCGGCGAACACGTTCACCAGGCTGGTCAGCTTGTAAACTCTGAAAGATGCAGATTTGACTTCTCACATTTCAGCGCTGTTACACCTGAAGAGCTGTTTGAGGTTGAATCAATTGTAAACGATGAAATACTCCAGAGCATAGACGTTGTAACGAAGGAATTGCCTATTGCCGAGGCAAGAAAGCTTGGAGCTATGGCTCTGTTCGGCGAAAAGTATGGCGATATTGTAAGAGTAGTAGATATTGGTGGTAGGTCAGTCGAATTCTGCGGCGGTACTCATGTAAAAAACACATCAAACATTGGTCTGTTCAAAATTGTTTCTGAAAACTCAGTTGCTTCAGGCGTAAGACGTATCGAAGCTGTTACAGGAAACGGTGTACTTGAGCTTATCAATGAATTCAGAAAGAATCTTATAGACGCAGCTTCAATCCTCAAGATTGCTAATCCAGCAAAGCTTGCTGAACGCTGTCACACACTTACAGAAGAAATCAAGGAAAAGGACAGACAGATCCAGAAACTTACACAGCAGCTTGCCGGAAATCAACTTTCAGGAATGTTTGAAAACGCAAAGGAAATAAACGGCATTAAGATTATTTCAGCGCTTTTAAACGGAACAGCTCCTGATATGCTCAGACAGCTCGGCGACAAGGTCAAAGAACAGACAGAAGATGTCGTTGCAGTATTTGCCGGCGTTGCTGACGAAAAGGGTACACTTTACTGCATATGCGGCAAAAATGCTGTAAGCAAGGGTGCGCATGCTGGAAAAATCGTGCAGAGAATTGCTGCCATAACAGGCGGAAAGGGCGGCGGACGTCCTGACAGCGCTATGGCTGGTATCGGAAAGAATTACATGATTGATGAAGCATTGCAGTCACTGGAAAGCATTGCAAATGAATTTTTAAAGTAAGGAGTAATTTTAATGGATTGCCTGTTTTGTAAAATTGCCGCTGGAGAAATTCCAAGCACAAAGGTATATGAGGACGATATGGTTTATGCGTTCAAGGACATTGAACCTGTTGCTCCGGTGCACTACCTTATCATACCTAAAGAGCATATTTCCGGAGCTTCTGAAATAACACCGGAAAACTCAAAATATGTTGCCCATATATTTGAGGTTGCAGCACAGATTGCAAAAAAAGAAGGCTTTGCTGATGGCTACAGAGTTATTACAAACTGTGGAGAAGATGCAGGTCAGAGCGTTCACCATCTGCATTTCCATGTTCTTGCCGGAAAAAAGATGGGCTGGAGTTCAGACAGCGCTGTCTGAGTCTTACGGAGGAACTGAAAATGGAAAAATACACTCTTGAAGTTGCAGGACTCAAAAGAGAGCTTACAATCTGTCCTATCAACGAAAAGCTCGATATTGCGGCATTTATAATGTTTTCTGATGTTGAGCTTACCGTAAAGTGTGCTGAAGAGCTTTTAAAAAAAGTACCTGAGTTTGACGTTATAATAACGGCTGAAAGCAAGGGTATTCCTTTAGGCTATGAGCTTGCAAGGCAAAGCGGAAAGAAATATCTGGTTGCAAGAAAATCTGTAAAGCTTTACATGAAAAATCCTGTGGCTGTTGAAGTAAAGTCAATAACAACCGATAACAAGCAAACGCTTTACCTTGATGAAAACGACATGGATTACATCAAAGGAAAACGTGTACTCATAGCGGACGATGTAATAAGCACCGGCGAATCGCTCAATGCGCTTATCGAGCTTGTAAAACGTGCAGGTGGAGAAATAGTCTGCAAATCAGCAGTACTTGCTGAAGGTGATGCGGCTGACAGAAAAGATATAGTCTTTCTGGAAAAACTCCCGCTGTTCTTTAAATAAAGTTGAAACGCAAAATGATATATGCAGGAACTGCATGGGCTGCCGGACTTGGCGCTGCTGCGCTTAACAGTTCGACAGCAGCAGTTTTTGCAGTTTCAATCGTTGTTTTGCTGATTCTAAAAATAATGCTTCGATTTAATATGAAAAGCATTATTTTTATGCTTTGCTTTTTTGCTTCTGCCTTTGGGTTCTATACCATATATGACAATATGATATATGAAACTATTGTCAGCTACAATGGTAAAAGCATTTCATACTCCGGAACTGTCACTGATTTTAAAGACTATGCTGACAACAATTCCGTATATTACCTTGATGGAAAAATAAACGGTAAAACCAGCGCAAAGCTTATAGTCTATAC
>CAKSJL010000064.1 GCA_934463345.1 uncultured Oscillospiraceae bacterium
ATATTCGGGACAGCTTGAGCTTTATAGAAAAGCATTGCAGATGACTGAAACGAAGCCTGTTAAGGAAACGCTTATTTATTCTTTCTATAAAAAATGTGAAATAAAAGTGTGAGTATAAAAAATCAGGGATACCCTCTTTTGAAAGGGTATCCCTTTTTGATTGTCAGGATTTCTGCTCTGATTTTAAATATCGTCGTGCCGGATGATAAATAAGCAGAGCTATTCCTATCAGCAGCGCAGTTACAGAAAGACTTACTGGATAAACTGTCATAATTGTCTTAAAAGTTCTGCTGTGGCTGAATATTGTATATATCCAGGCGATCCTTATGCCGCACACACCTGCGGTTGTCAGAAGGGCAGGTACAAGGGATATGCCGAAGCCACGAAGATATCCGGACATTATTTCGTAAAGCATGCTGAATATGTAGGCTGTGAAGATTATGACAAGTCGTGTGTAGCCTATCCTTATGACCTCGGGGTCATTATTGAAAATTGAAAGCAGGAATTTTCCTGAAACTAGAACCAGTCCTATTGCGGCGGCAGAAGCAATTGCATCCTCTATAAGGCAGAGTACAAGAGTTTTCTGACAGCGTTTCATATTTCCTGCACCGTAATTTTGTCCGACAAATGTTGTGCATGCCTGACTGAATGAGTTCATGACATAGTATGCCAGTATTTCCAGATTAAATGCAGCACTTGAAGCGGCAATTACAACTGTTCCAAGACTGTTGATCGCAGCCTGTATAACTATATTTGCTATTGAAAATACTGCGCTCTGAATTCCGGCAGGAAGCCCGATCTGGAGGATTCGTGAAAATATTCTGCCATCCACTTTCAGACTTTTAAGCTCTACATGTATGCATTTGTCTGTACGAATGAGTTTTCTTAACAGAATAAGCGAGCTTATTGTATTGGAGAGAACTGTTGCAATGGCAACGCCGTTAACTGTCATTTTCAGTACAATTACAAAAAACAGGTTCATTATGACATTTATTATTCCGGAAATCAAAAGCGCCTGAAGAGGAGCTTTTGTGTCACCAATGCTGCGGAAAATTGCGGCTTCAAAGTTGTAAAGAAATATTACAGGAAGTCCCAGCAGATATATGCGCAGATAAAGCAGGGCATAAGGAAATACTTCGTCCGGAATGTTAAGCATTCCCATGAGCCGCCCTGCTATAAGCTCTCCTATGACTGCAACGATAATTCCGCCCAGAAAAGCTGTTATAATTGAAGTGTGTACAGCTTTTTTTACAGTTTTTGTATCCTCTCGCCCGATCGCATTGGCTATAACTACGTTTGCACCAAGCGCAATTCCTATAAAAAGATTAAGTATAAGACCGATTACCGAACTGTTTGCACCGACAGCTGCTACTGAAACTGTACTGTCCGAGCCGGTGAAATTTCCAACGACAGCAATATCTGACGCATTGAACAGCTGTTCAAGTATCGCAGTTGCAGCGACCGGAAGTGCATATCGTGGAAGCTTGTTCCATATCGGACCATTCAGCATGTCGAGTTTGGAATTTGCTTTTTCTTTATCCATAAAAACCTCCTGTTTATTTTAGCTTTTTTAGTTATTATACTATATTTTATATGTGTATGCAAGGTTTAAGGCAGCACCATACAATTATGCGGTATTATTTTAAGGTAAAACAGGAACAATATGACGATTGCAAAATGTTAAGTGTGAAAACGTTTAAGGCAATAACACATAATTAATATGAACAATAGTAATTATAATTGTACAAAAATACTTTGGTAAAATAAAAAGAAGAAAATGTTAATGCAAAATGACGAAATTCATTCTGAAAACGCACTTTAAACCCATTATAAAAGAAAAGTTGCAACTATTTATGCAATATGCACAAAAAACGTTTGAAAATTTCTAATTAAAAAATCAATAAAAAACTGATTTGTTCACAATTTGTTCACAATTAGCCTGAAAAAATGTGATATAATATACTCAGCGAGCAAAAGGTATACTTTGACTGAGCAAAGTGTATGCACGTTTTTACTTAATTTATTTTATGAAAGGATTGATTAGCAATGGTAGGAAAAAGACTCGGAAGCAGAGTAAAGGCTGCCGTAATCGGAGCCGTTATGACTGCAAGCGTATTTATTTCACCGGCTGCATTTCAGTTTTCAAAGGTTACAGCTGCTGACCTGACTGTAAACCACAAGTTTACAACAACTGACAGCACAGCCGATGACGCATCGAATAAGGCGAAAATCGATATTTCATCTTTTAAGGGAGCTTCCAAAATTACATTGAATTTTGAAACGACCTATACAGGTGAGATCACAGTTGGTACATACGGAAATGAGATTTCAAAGGATCCTTGGTGGGTTGGCGCAGATACAACTCCTAAGGTTGAAAACCAGGAATTCAAGGCTACTGCTAAGAACGGAAAATTCTCAATCGTATATGAAGTACCTTCATCTATTACAAACGACATAAAAACTGTTGGTCTTGGTATCTGGTATCCTAAGGACGGAACAGTTGTAACTCTTACAACTGCATCGGCAGGCGGTACAGTTAACCCGAACCCGGGAACTGGCGAACAGGAAAAGCCTGAAACACAGAACGCAAAGAGCGGTTCATGGTCATTCACAGACAACAAGGACGGCACAGCTACAATTTCTTCAACTCTGACAGCTGAAATTGATGATCAGGAAATGGATTTCCTCCTCACAAAGGGCTATGATGAAGAAGGTTATCTTGATGAAGAAGGCAAGAATACATGGAAAGAGGGAGATCCGATCAACTCACACAAGTTCAAGTTTTCTGAATTTGGTCTTGAGAATCTTGACTCAATAAGAATCCAGTCTTTCAACTATACAATTACTTCTGATGAAGAAATGAGCAAGTTCATGTATGGCGGTGGTATCAATGTTGAACCGCAGTCCCCGGCAGATACAGAGTATGTAAAGGGCAAGAATGGCTACTGGTACAACGACCAGGGCGATGAGGATATGGAAGAATACGGCGATCAGTTTGAGATCACTGTAAACAATGGCTACACAGTACAGAATGCAGGTACATATGCTGAAATCGTATGGGACGTTCCGGCTGATGTTCAGGAATATGTTTCAAAGAATCTCACAGATACAGTAGGCTTCCAGTTCTGGTATGCACAGGCTGCTAATCCACCGGAGGGTGAGGATTATGCAGAGGTTGAAGAAGTTCACCTCAAGGCTGCTTCATGCACATACACAAGAACAATGACTGTTCCTTACAGAACAGGCAAGACAATCAACAAGAAGGTTGGACAGAAGCTTACAGCTGGTTCAGATGAAGCTACAAATCAGTACAAGTTCAATCTCAAAGATCTCGGACTCGAAAACAGAGACCTCGTTTCAGCTGTTAAGTTCAACGTAACATCATCAGCTGATCTTAAGAAGTTCACAGGCGGCGTTGGCATCTCAGTAGCTAACGGCAATTCACACGCAACAGACGGCTGGTATATGCCGGCTTCAAACATCACAGTTCTTGAACCTGGAAAGAAATTCGAGATTATGTGGATTATTCCGGATTCAATCAGAAAAGACGTTGATGTTCTTTCAGAGGACGGAAACCTTATGTTCGGTGCATGGTATGCCGGCGAGGACGCTCCGACAATCACTCTTGATTCTATCGACTTCTATGAATTTATTTCAAATGAAGAGGATCTGTCAGTAGTTCCTGAAAAGCTTGAGCTTACTGTTGGTGAAACACACAAGCTCACAACAAACGTTTCAGGTTGCAAATACATCTCAAGCAACCCAAGCGTTGCAACAGCTGAAAATGATGTTGTAAGCGCTCTTGCAAAGGGTCAGACAAATATCCTTGTAAGATCACCTGAAGGTCAGGAAGTAACTATTACAGTTACAGTAAAGGATAAGGTTGTAGTAACAACAGCTCCTGTAACAACAACAGCTCCTGTTACAACTACTACAAAGACTGTAACAACAACTACAACTCCTGTAACAACTGTTCCGGAACCAACAGAAGAGCCTATCGACTGGGATAAGGTTCTTTACGGTGACGTAAACGTTGACGGAAAAATTACAATTGCTGACGTTGTTGCTCTGAACATGTATCTGCTCAACAATGACGAAAACAAGCTTTCAGCAACTGGTAAGGAAAATGCACAGTGTGTATATGACGGTGTTATTGACACTAACGACAGTGCACTTCTTATCAACTATGTTGCAATGCTTGTCCCAGTAGAAGATCTCGGTCCTCAGGACTAATTAATACCTTTGAGAAATCGCAGCTCAGACTCTGCGATTTCTTTTTTAGAGGAAATAATATAAAACTGTTTTCGGGCTGCAAGGATATTTTCTGAGCAATCGGCTTACAGGAAAATTCAGGACAGAAGCTGTGATTAGTACAGTAACTGTCGGTATGAATGTTTTGTCATTTAAAATGTCATAAATGGAGTATGACATCTGAATTTGCTTTGTATTGCACCCGTATTGTAGAATGCGGGTGCAGTTTCTTTTTTGGAGGTTGTTTATGGGAAAGAGGATAGCGGTTCTTGGAATAGTAATAGATGATCTTGAAATGTCACAGGCTGTAAATGAAGTACTGCATGAATACAGTAATATTATAATTGGCAGAATGGGTATACCATATCACGCCAGAAATGTTGCAGTTATATCTGTTGCAGTGGACGCTGATACTGATAGTATCAGTGCGCTGACGGGTAAGCTCGGAAAGCTGAAGGGCGTTAACGTCAAGGCGGCGATATCCAAGTCAAAAACATAATAGCCTGAACAAATTTCAGTTATGAAAAATAAATCTAAAAGGAGTAAAAAAATGTTTAACAGTAAATCAGAAAAAGCGGTTGAGTTTATAGACCATGAGGAGATAATGAAGGTTCTGGCTTATGGGGAACAGCATAAGAATAACGCCGAGGAGGTTGAAAAAATTCTTAAAAAGGCGGAAACTCTTGTCGGTTTAGACAGATATGAGGTGTCAGTGCTGCTTCATGCCTGTGAAAACAGTGAAAGTGCACATCTGAGAGAAAAAATATTTAAAATGGCGAGGAAAATTAAAGAGGAAATTTATGGCAAAAGAATTGTTATGTTCGCTCCTCTTTATGTGTCGAATTATTGTATAAATGGTTGTAAATACTGTGGTTATCACTGTGGCTCAGGAATATGCCGCAAAAAGCTGACGCAGGAGGAGGTTGCCGAGGAATGTCGTGCGATTGAGGCAATGGGACATAAGAGAATTGCTATGGAATCTGGCGAAGATCCTAAAAACTGTGATATTGACTATATTCTTGAATGTATGAAAACAGCGTATGCAACAAAGAATGGAAATGGCGAAATTCGTCGTATTAATGTTAATATTGCGGCAACAACTGTTGAAAATTATAAGAAGCTGAAAGCTGCCGGAATTGGTACATACGTTTTGTTTCAGGAGACCTATCATAAGCCGACCTATGAAAAGCTTCATCCGTCAGGTCCAAAAAGTGACTATGAATATCACACAACAGCTCATGACAGAGCAATGCAGGGCGGTATCGACGATGTCGGAATAGGGGTGCTTTACGGTCTTTATGAGTATAAGTATGAGGTTATCGGAACAATGCTTCATGTAAAGCATCTTGAGGATACATTCGGAGTTGGTCCACACACAATTTCAATTCCGAGAATCAGAATGGCTGAGGGCGTTGACCTAAATCTTTTCCCGAATATTGTTACAGACGATCAGTTCAAAACCATAATTGCAGTAATTAGACTGGCAGTTCCTTATACTGGAATGATTATTTCGACAAGAGAAGAACAGCATTTCAGAGACGAGGTTATTTCCCTTGGTATTTCCCAGACAAGCGGCGGTTCATGTACAGGTGTTGGCGGATATGCAAAAAGACTTGCAGAGGGTTCATGTGACAGCAGTCATGATGATCAGAGTACGGCGCAGTTCAAGGTTTCAGATGAACGTTCCGAATCGGAGGTCACAAAGGCGCTTCTGAAAAACGGATATATACCAAGCTTCTGTACTGCATGTTATCGTGCCGGAAGAACGGGTGACAGGTTTATGCAGCTTGCAAAGACAGGTAATATTTCAAACTGTTGTCTGCCTAATGCAATGCTTACACTTGCTGAATATGCTCTTGATTACGGTGATGAAGAGTTTAAGAAGCTTACATTTAATGTTATAAAGGCAGAGAGAGAGAACATTAACAATGACAAGATCAGAGTAAAGTTTGATGAATATCTTGAGCTTATAAAGGCAGGGGAAAGAGATTTCAGATTCTGAAAGGAGCAGAAATATGATCTCAGAAATTAATCAGACGCCAAAGGCATTAAGAATACATATCGGGGTTTTCGGTGATACAAATGCAGGAAAATCCACATTTATCAATGCTGTGACGGGTCAGGACATTGCTCTGACTTCTCCGGTTGCCGGGACAACTACAGATCCGGTATACAAGCCTATGGAGCTTCTTCCGCTCGGACCGGTTGTATTTATAGACACTGCCGGACTTGATGATAAAAGCGAGCTTGGAGAAGTCCGTATAAAAAAATCAATGGAACAGCTTGAACAGTGCGATGCGGCGGTTCTTGTCATAAACAGCAGGTGTACTGACATTTCTGCACAGAAAAAATATGCTGATATGATATCAGAAAAAAAAATACCGTTTATAGCAGTGATAAATAAAGTAAACGGCATTTCTCCGGAAACTGATTACAGCTGTGTCTGTCCGGACAATATAACAGCAGACCTCAGCGACAGAGCTCAGGCAGCTAAAATAAAGGAAGCAATAATTAGCCTTCTGAAAAATCGTGACGAAGATCCGGTTCTGACGGGTGATCTTGTAAAGCCAGGGGATATTGTTCTGCTTACTGCTCCACAGGATATCCAGGCGCCAAAAGGAAGACTTATTCTTCCGGAGGTTCAGGTTCTGAGAGATCTTCTTGATAATGGCTGTATGGTCTTTACTGTAACTGCGCAGAATATAAAGGCGGCACTTGAAAGTCTTAATACACTGCCAGCGCTGGTTGTAACCGATTCGCAGATATTTGATGAGGTTAACAGAATAATTCCGCATGACATACCGCTTACTTCATTTTCCCTGCTTATGGCTAAGATAAAGGGTGATATAAAAAAGCTTGTGAGGAGTGCTAAAGCGATTGATGAGCTTGATGACGGCGACAGAGTACTGATTCTTGAAAGCTGTGCACATCATGCGCTTAACGATGACATAGCAAGGGTTAAGATACCGGCACTTCTAAAAAAATACACCGGAAAGAAGCTTGTGATCGACAATGTTTCAGGGCAGAATGTGTGTCTGGACATTTCTCAGTATAAGCTTGCGGTTCACTGCGGCGGCTGTATGGTAAACCGTCGGGCTATGCTTGCAAAGCAGAAAATGTTTGAGGAAGCAGGAGTACCGATGACTAATTTCGGTGTGTGTATTGCATATATGAATGGAATGCTTGACAGGGTTTGTTATTAGAACCCGTCTTCACAAGATATGTGTGCGGGTTCTTAGAAAATTTAGTTGTGAATTCCAAAGGGTAAAGCCAGAGGCCGTCCTCCGAAGAGGGCGACCTCTTATTTTTTTGAGTGCATCCAAGAATGTACTGACATTCAAAATTTTATTGATCCTTGAAAAGTGTTTTGAATAGATACGCCAAAAAAACAAATACAGTTATTGCACCAGAAGCAATTGCAAGCCAGTAAAATGGTGGAACAAAATAACCCAGTATTGCGAATAGCACAATACATGTTCCGCCAAAAATCAACACTCTTGACATCATACCAAGTTCAATATTCTTTCTTTTTACAATAAAATAAATAATTAATATAATCAGCACAAATAGCAAAACCATTTTATATCCTCCTTTTTATTTATATCTTGGTTCAAATTTAGGGCATGTTCCCCATGCTGGCATAGGTATAGACTTCTTGAAACATGACTGCTTTTCGTTGTGGTCAAACTTAAAATTTCCGCCAAATACGGGCTGTATAGTCGTACTTCCCATTGCACCATTCCAGTGAACACATAATGCACATTTTCTTGTGCTTTTGTTTGCTAATTCAGTTCCCATCTGGTTACCTCCTGTTATTTTACTCTTTTCTTTATTATACTATCTTATTCTTTAAAAGTCAACCCTAATAATACATATTTCCACCCAAATGGTTTAAAATAATTGTATACTATTTTCTGATTGGAGTTGAATATATGTGGATTTCGGGACAAAATTAAAAGAACTGCGAAAACAAAACGGACTTACTCAGCAGCAGCTTGCTGAACGTATAGGTGTCACAAAATCGGTTATTTCCTTTTATGAGCTAAAGGAACGTGCACCTTCTCCCGATGTTCTTACCAAACTTTCCTATATCTTTCATGTCAGTACAGATTATCTCCTTGGGATTGAACGTAACAAAACAATTGACGTTACTGGTCTTGACGATGAAGATATTAAGGCGGTTCAGCTTATTGTCGAAAGATTAAGACGAAAAGCCTGAGATGTACTTTTCCTTACAGAAAATGTATACAGCAAAACTGTCGCTTATTATGTGGCAAATCTGAAAGCAGTTTTCTCCGTTTTCAGATTGTACTATTGTTATCCATTCGGGTTCGGCTGTTTCAATTCTTTCCATCATACCTGTTTCAGCATAGTTGTCAAGGTCGCTTTTGCTCTCAACAAAAAAGAATGCTCCAAAGCTTCCTATATCATCTGTCAGCCATTCTTTGCAAAGTTTCAGAAGCTGTTTCTCCATACTGCGTGATATGTACTCAGGAATCGTTTCTGCTTTCCAGATGTCTGTAAGTTTTGTGATTTTAATCATGTCTTACTCCTTGTTATTATTATAGTATAAGCATCAGACACACGGGTGTCCCTCAAAAAAATTTTTTGGATTTTTGAGCAAAAATTAAGGGCGAATGCATTCAAGCATTCGCCCTGTCTGTTTTATACTATCCTATTTTTGAAAATAGTTCATCATCGAACTTTTCTGCTGTTTCTGATTTCATTGCAGATGTTACATGGCTGTAAGTATCCATTGTAACTCCTGTATTTGCATGACCTAAGTTCTCGCTCATTACTTTTATCGGAACGTTGTACTGCATCATCAGAGTTGCATTTGTATGTCTGAGGTCATGAAATCTTATATGCCTCATTTCAATATTTTTAAGGTGCTTTGAAAACTTTGTAGTGAATGAGCCGCAGATATAGTAACTTCCGTCACTTCTGCAACAGACGAGATTATTTTCCTTGTAAGCACCATGAAGAACTTTTCTGTCGTTCCATTGCTTCTGACGTCTTTCCTGCAAAGCGTTAAGCACGAAGTTAGGAATTTTCAGAGTCCTTTCACCCGAAGCTGTTTTGGTACTGCTGACTATATCCTTACCCTCTATTCTGCTGAGACTTTTATTTATTGTAAGAGAAGATTTCTGAAAGTTTATATCATCCCATGTCAGAGCAAGAA
>CAKSJL010000065.1 GCA_934463345.1 uncultured Oscillospiraceae bacterium
CAAGAGAAATGGGTAATGCGTTTTCTGAACTTAATGACCCTGTAGATCAAAAAGAGAGATTTGTAAAACAGGTTGCTGCAAAGAGGGCAACTGGCGGAAATGCTGAGGTGGACGAAGATTTCGTTACCGCTCTTGAATACGGTATGCCTCCGACGGGTGGTCTCGGACTTGGCCTTGACAGACTTGTAATGCTTCTGACTGACAGTCCGTCTATCAGAGATGTACTTCTGTTTCCGACAATGCGTCCTGTTGTTCAGGATAACCGCAGAAGCGAAAACAGCGATACTGAAGAATAAAGAACAGCATAAAATGTTATAAATACAAACTATTAGTTGAAACATGGGGATATTTCAATAACAGCTTTTAATTACTGTTATAATATTCCCATGTTTGCTTTAAGGAGAAATAATGTCTGGTAAAAAGAAAAAAAACCCCGGAATTTTTGAAACTGCCCGGAATATAAATGAAAATGAGAAGAAGCAGGCTGAACAGAAAAAACTTCAGGCGGCAAAGGCTGAGAAGGTAGAACGTGAAAATTATGAGCGTCGGCTGGAGGAGGATAAGGTTGAGCTTCTGAAGCTTAAACAGGGCGTTATTTCTAATTCTGAAAGACTTAGAGAGGAAGCAGATGAAAAAAAACATTATTCCGTCTGGCAGAAAATCAGAAATTTCATTTATCATAATAAGTGGTGGCTTGGATTTACAGTTTTTTTTGCTGCCATAGCGGCTTTTCTGGTATATGATACCGTTACAACGACTAAAGCAGACGTGATGCTTATGGTACTTTCAAACGATGATGAGCTTGCCATGCACTACAGCAGCATTGAAAAATACTTTAACGATGAAGTTGATGATTACAATGATGATGGAAAGAAATGTGCTGATCTTCTTTATATACCGATTTCAGATAATGAAGAAGCCAACAATATGGGCATGTATGAATCAAATCTTAACAAATTGGCGTCAGAGTTTCAGATGGGCGAAACAATGCTTGTGCTTGCTGACAGTAAATCGGCTGAGCTTATAATGGCTGAGGATACGCTTGTAAATCTTGAAGAGCTTTATCCTGATAATCCGAACATAAAGGGCTATGGTTTTTATCTCAAAAATACCGAATTTGCATCGCTTATCGGCTATACGGAGGGGAATATTCCTGATGATCTTTACATAGGTATAAGAAAGGTCACAAAAACACTGACGTCTGAAAAGAGCATGCAGGAGCATTATGATAATGCTATGAAACTTCTTGATAAGATGATAACAGAATTATCAAAGTAAAGCGAATTATTTGTTTACTATGACAAATTGCACATATAGTATTGACAATATCGCTTTACTATGTTAAAATTAAAGTACAATATTATTTTATGGGGGTTTTTAAAAATGAGTAAATTTTGTATGCAGTGCGGCGCACAGATTGATGATAATGCCGAAATTTGTTCATCATGCGGTGCAGCACAGACAAGTACTTCTGCCGGAGACGCAGCAGTTGTTAACGGTGATTCAAAGAAATCCAAGGCAATTGTGATTGCCGCAGCAGCCGTTGTTGTCGTAATCGTTCTTCTTCTCCTTAAAGCACTTTTGGGCGGAGGATATAAGTCGCCGATCGACAATGTACTTAAGGGTATGGAAACAGGAAAGGGTAAATACATTTACAAAGCTGTTCCTGAATTTATGCTTGAAGAAGAATATGATGACATGAAAAAAAGCGAAATCATTGATGAACTTGATGATTATGTAGGTGATTATCTTGATAATCTTGAAGACAGATATGGTGATGATATCAAGATTTCATACAAGATAAAAAGTAAGGAAAAGATCGACAAGGATGATCTTGAGGATCTTGAAGATGATCTCAATGATGAATATGACGGCAAAATTAAGGTTTCAAAGGGTTATGAAATAAAAGCCAGAGTTACAATTAAGGGCGATGATGATGAGGATTCAAATACCAACAAATTCAAGGTTTACAAGATAAACGGCGACTGGTGTGTGCTTGATTTCTGATAGAGTCTTACAAAATTACAAACCGATGGATTTATCCATCGGTTTTTTTTCAATATTCATGAAAATAAGTGATTAACAAACAATTTATTACAAATACACTATTGAAAAAAAATCGTAAAAATGTTATAATTATAAAATATGAAAAGAGGTGCTGAGACGACATATGAAAAAACTGCTTGCTGCGATGATTACAGTTGCAGTTCTGCTGACCGGCTGCGGTATACAAAGCGCTGACGATTACTACAATATTGAGTCCGCAAGCTCTGATATGAGCGTACTTGTTTCTGTTGACTGTTCTGATATACTTGAAAATATGTCTGAACTGGAAAGCGGACTTGAAAAGTATATTCCGGAATATGGACTTATTTTTCCGGATACTGATTACCCGCTTCTTGAAGGTGAAACTGTTTATGACCTTATTGTCAGGATTGCAAGGGAAAATGGGATGCAGCTTGAAACTAAAGGCTTTTTCGGAAACTATGAAGTTGAAGGAATCGGGTTTATATATAATTCCACATGTGCTGACGGAAGATGGATATATAAGGTGAATGGTAAAACTGGTCCGGCAGTGTGCAGCGGTTATAAGCTTAAAGACGGAGATATGGTACAGTGGATTTATGTCTGCGGAAGTTAGAACCTTTTGTCTGGACAGTTTTTGAAAATCCGCACACGTATCTTGTGAAGACAGGTTTTGAATGTAACGATATTTAAAGGAGGATAATAATGAGCTTTTCTCAGATGCATCCGTTGACACAATTTTTGTTTTTTCTGTCAGCAGCCTGTTCAGCACTGTTTAGCAGAGAACCCCTTTTTTTGCTTGTCAGCTTTGTTCTTGCATTTGCACTGAGGTGTATACAAATAAAAAGCATCAGAATATTCAAGGAAATGTTTTTGTTTGGTCTGTTGTTTCTGGCAACTGCCGGAGCTGTAGTGCTGACATCGCATAACGGAAAGACAGCTTTGTTCTTTATAAATGAAAATGCTGTTACCAAACAATCGCTTGTTTTTGCAGCATGCACTGGAATGAAAGTTCTGGATGTCAGCTGCTGGCTTGTCTGCATGGCGTATATTATGTCTGGAGAAAAAATAGTTTATCTGCTCTCCGGAGTTTTTCCAAGGTTATCTGTTTTCGTTTCAGGTATGATGAGGTTTCTGCCTGCAATAAAAAAACAATACATAAATATATATCATATTCAGCGGTGTATTTATTCCGGTCGTAAGACACTCCGGAAAAAAGTTGCTGTTGTTTTAAAAAGTCTATCGGCGCTTCTGACGTGGATAATAGAAAGCTCTGCTGACTCTGCCGATTCAATGTACTCAAGAGGATATGGACTATGGGGGCGCAGTTCAATGAGCATTTATCGTTTTAGATACGCCGACTTTGCCATTATTGCACTTTCGGTGTACGCACTGTTTTTTACAGCCGCTGCGAAATACTTTAGAGTTTCAGAAATAAAATTTTATCCTGTGATTTCTCTTCCGAAATCTCCGGTTGCAAATATTATTATTTTTATACTCTGGACAGCCTTGATGCTTATACCGGTCATAACAGAAATATGTGAGGAATATAAATGGAAATTATTAAGATCGAAAATTTAAGCTTTGCTTATAGCGAAAGCAAGACTTATCTTCTTGATGATATAAGCTTTTCAGTCGGCAAGGGTGATTTTATTATATTGTACGGTTCGTCCGGCTGCGGCAAAACGACTCTGCTAAGACTAATGAAAAAAGAGCTTATGCCTGATGGACGAACAAAGGGAACAATAAAATATAAAGGAAAAGAGATATCTAAACTTGACGATCGGACATCAGCCTCAGAAATAGGCTTTGTAATGCAGGATCCGGACAGGCAGATTGTTACTGATAAGGTGTATCGTGAGCTTGCGTTCGGACTTGAAAATCTGGGAGAGCCGGGATCTGTTATAAGAAGAAAAGCTGCGGAAATATCAAGCGTGTTTGGTATTAATAAGTGGTTTCACAGTGATACTGCGACTCTTTCCGGCGGACAAAAGCAGCTTTTGAATCTGGCGTCAGTTATGATAATGTCTCCGGAGCTTCTGTTGCTTGATGAACCTGTTTCCCAGCTTGATCCATTCAGTTCTGCCGCATTTATCGAAATGCTGGTTAGATTTAATCGTGAATACGGAGTTACGGTTATTATTTCGGAGCACAATCTTGAGGGAATATTTTCGTTTGCTGATACTATAGCAGTTATTGATAAAACAAAGCTTAAATATTGGGGTGTTCCCAGAACCTGCTGCGGTTTTTTTGAAAAGGAAGCCCCTATTGCTGAGGGAATGCCCGTTCCGGCAAGACTCTACCAAAAATTTGGCATAAAAGCGGTATGTCCTATTGATGTAAGGGAAGCAAGGCTATTTATGTCAAGATATTGTCCTAATGTTGTAAAAAAGATAAAAAAGCCTTTCAGGTTTAATAATAATTCCTATGCAGCAGAACTGGAGGAGGTTTATTTCAGGTATGACCGTAAATCTCCTGACATATTAAGCGGAATTACCATGAGAGTCAGGAAAGGGGAGATATACGCTGTTGTCGGAAGTAATGGCTGCGGCAAAACAACTCTTTTGTCCGTTATCTCAGGACAGCTTTCACCATACAGAGGAAAAATATATATTGGCGGTGTAAAGTACAGTGGCGCTTCAAAAATTGCTACCATTCCGCAGAATCCTGTAACGCTTTTTACTGACGATATATTAAGAGACGACCTTATATCGTTTGCTGAAAGCAGCGGAATGCAGAAAGAAATAGCTCCGTCCGCTGTCTATGACCTGTGCAGAACACTCGGTATAGTGGGAGTTTTGCACAATCATGTGTATGATTTAAGCGGAGGAGAAATCCAGAAAGCAGCACTTGCCAAAATAATGATAAGCAATCCTGATGTTATACTGCTTGATGAACCGACGAAAGGCGTTGATGCCTGGTCAAAGAAGTCGTTTTCGGAGATACTCAAAAGACTTGCCAAAGAAGGGAAAGCAATTATAATTGTAACACATGACAATGAATTTGCGGCGGAAACGGCGGATATCTGCGGACTTTTATTTGATGGAACAATTATAACGGAAGCACCGTCTAATGAGTTTTATAGTCAGAACGATTTTTATACAACAGTGTGTTCACGAATTACCAAAGGCTTTTTTGAAAATGCTGTTACTTTTGACGACCTTATAAGCCTTTGCAAAGAAAACGGCGGTGTAAAATGAACGGAAAGCTTTCAACAGCCGCGGTTATAATAATATCTGTTTTTGCAGCGGCAGCGGATATTGTGATATCGGGCGGCAGACATTACAAAATGATATGCGGTATCCTTTCGGCACTGGCGATTTTGCCGTATATTACTGTACATGGAAACAGAAAAGCAGTCAGCTATGAACTGAGGACGATCATCCTGACAACTCTGATGTCAGCTGCAATGCTTGCATTTTTCGGCGATGCCGCTTACTTCCGACCTGTTACGGCTGTAGTTATAATTACGGGTATGCTTTTCGGTTCTCCGGCTGGTTTTACCTGTGGATTTTTTTCTGTAATGCTTGTTTCGGGTTTTTCCGGAATAGGCGAATGGACTGTAATTCAGTTGCTCATAATTTCAGTTGCAGGCTTTCTTTCGGGAGTATTCAGCAAAAAGATGGTTGAAAGTAATATCTTCCTGACCATATTTTCACTTTTCTGTTCGTTTGCATTTTCATGCGCAGATATAATAAGTGCTGTTGACAAGGCTCAGAGTGAGAGCTTTTTTTCAGCCTACAGACCAGTATTTGCGGTTTCGGTTAAATGGTTTGCATTTTATGCGGTATCGGATATAATTTTAATATTATTAATAAAAAGGCTTTTTGCGTTTAAAGCGCTCAGAATGAAAAAACGGTTTAAGATATTTGCTTAGAGATTTTCCAGCAAGGATAATTTCTGGAGTGTATATAAATAAAGAAAGGTAGACAAGTAATGGATATAAATAAAACACTGGCTGAAGAATTCAAGCTCAGGAGAGAACAGGTTGATAATACTGTTTCACTCATAGACGACGGCAAGACAATACCTTTTATTGCACGATACAGAAAAGAGCTTACCGGTTCGCTTGACGATCAGCTTTTAAGAGAGCTTAATGACAGACTGGTTTATTTAAGAAATCTTGAAGCAAGAAAGGCGGAAGTTCGTTCCTCTATAGAAGAACAGGAAAAACTGACTGACGAGATAATCAGTGCGCTTGAAAAGGCTGTTACTCTTGTTGAGGTTGAGGATATCTATCGTCCGTTTAAGCCGAAGAGAAAAACAAGGGCGAGCGTTGCCCGTGAAAAGGGACTTGAGCCGCTGGCACAGCTCATAATGGAGCAGAACAGAGACATAGATCCGGATGCACAGGCACAGTCCTTTGTGAATTTACAGAAAGAGGTTGCCAGTGTAGATGAAGCGCTGCAAGGCGCTATGGATATAATTGCTGAAGATATTTCTGATGACGCTGAACTCAGAAAGGATATCAGAAAGCTTTACGAACGTACAGCAAGAATAGAATCAAAGGCGTCCGACGATGAAGCGGAAACGGTTTACCGCAATTATTACGATTACAGCGAGCCGGTTTCCAAAATTGCCGGTCACAGGGTTCTGGCGCTTGACAGAGGAGAAAAGGAAGGCGCTTTAAAGGTTTCTGTTTCAATTGATGAGGAATTCTGCTTTTCTGTTGCTGAAAAACGGTATGTAAAAAATAACAGCAAATGTGGTATACTTGTAAAAGAATCGGCACAGGACAGCTGTAAACGTCTTATAATGCCATCAGTCGAACGTGAAATAAGAGCAGAGCTTACAGCAAATGCGGCGGAGGGTGCTATAAAAGTTTTCGCTTCTAATTTAAGACAGCTTCTTTTGCAGCCTCCGGTTAAAAACTGTGTTACACTCGGTCTTGATCCGGCTTACAGAACAGGATGCAAAATAGCGGTTGTTGACAGCACCGGAAAGGTTCTGGATACAACTGTTGTATATCCGACTCCGCCCCAGAAGAAAATAAAAGAAGCAAAGGAAAAGCTTAAAGCGCTCATATCAAAGTATGGTGTTACAACAATTTCCATAGGAAACGGAACAGCTTCGAGGGAAAGTGAGGAATTTGTTGCAGAGCTTATAAAGGAGATACCGGAAAAAGTAAGCTATATGGTTGTAAGTGAGGCAGGAGCGTCGGTTTATTCCGCTTCAAAGCTTGCGGCTGAAGAATTTCCTGAATATGACGTTTAACAGCGAAGTGCTGTTTCCATTGCAAGGCGTTTACAGGATCCTCTGGCGGAGCTTGTGAAAATTGATCCGAAGGCGATAGGAGTCGGACAGTATCAGCACGACATGCCAAAAGCAAGAATGAGTGATGCATTGGGCGGAGTTGTCGAGGATTGTGTAAACTCAGTCGGAGTTGACCTTAACACCGCTTCACATTCGCTTTTGTCATACATTTCCGGAATAAATGCTTCAGTTGCGAAAAATATAGTCGCATATCGTGAGGAAAATGGCGCTTTTACGGATAGAAAGCAGCTTATGAAAGTTCCTAAGCTTGGAAAGAAGGCCTTTGAGCAGTGTGCAGGATTTCTGCGTGTAAGGGACGGAAAAAATCCTCTTGATAATACCGCAGTGCATCCGGAAAGTTATGCGGCTGCAAAGGAACTGATGAAAGAATGCGGTTTTGAGCTTTCCGATATCGGAACTGCCAAAATGTCAGATCTGAACGAAACTGTAAAACATTCAGACAAAAATGCGCTTTGTGAAAGACTTGGCATAGGAATTCCGACCCTAAGCGATATTGTGAGTGAGCTTCAGAAGCCGGGACGTGATCCTCGTGACGAGCTGCCGGCACCTCTTATGAGAAGCGGCGATATTATGGAAATAAAGGATCTGAAACCTGGCATGGAGCTTATGGGAACTGTCAGAAATGTTATTGATTTTGGTGCATTTGTTGATATCGGGGTTCATGAGGACGGTCTTGTCCATATCTCGCAGATCTGCGACAGATTCATAAAGCATCCTCTTGAAGCTGTAAAGGTAGGAGAGGTCGTAAAAGTTAAGGTGCTTGACGTTGATGTCCAGAGAAAGAGAATTTCGCTTACTATGAAGATATGAGCAAAGGTGAGAATGGGCATGGATAAAAACAGAACTCTTGCAGGCACTATGATTTTTGAAAAGAATCATAAGATAAGCGGCGGAATATATCATAAGTTGCAGGTGGATTTTGCTTATAATTCAAATCACATAGAAGGAAGCAGGCTTTCTCATGAGCAGACACGTTACATTTTTGAAACGCACAGCATTGACGGAACTGCGCTTGTAAATGATGTCTTTGAAGCGTCCAATCATTTTAAATGCCTGGATTTTGTACTTGATATTTTTGATAACCCGCTTACGGAGGATTATATCAAGAGAATACACTATATTTTAAAAAATGGTCTTATAACTGATGATAATTCCGAAGTCGTAATAGGCGATTACAAAAGGTATGCAAATGTGGTTGGTGAGATAGAAACAGCTAAGCCTGAGGATGTTCCTGAACTTATGATAAAGCTTTTGAGGAAATATCAGGGTCTGGAGTATCCTGATCTGTATGACATAGCAGAGTTTCATATGGAATTTGAGAAAATACATCCTTTTTATGACGGTAATGGCAGAGTTGGAAGATTTCTGATTCTGAAAATGTGTCTTGAAAACAATATAGTTCCATTTTATATAAATGAAGAAAATAAATTGTTTTACTATACTGGTCTGAAGGAGTGGCAGCTAAGCGGTAAACCTGCCAGATTACTGGATGTATTTCTTTCAATGCAGGACGATATGAAAATGGTTCTGGATTACTTTGAAATAGAGTATGATAATTCAGAAACCACATCACATGAGCTTATTAAAATGCATTCGTTGTAAGCAAATCAGGATGAAGAAAATTTTTTGTAATTTTGTTTTATTGTGTCTTAATAAAAGCAAAACTTAAGGCAATACCGCACAATCTTTGTGTGGCATTCCCTTAATTTTAACAGGAGGTAAAAATGCTGAAAAACAAGTTAAAAAGAACAGCAGCGCTGCTTACGATCTCTGCGGTTACTGCTTTAAATGTGATCGGTACTTCAATAACACCGGTGAATCATGTTTCCGCAGGTCAGCAGCTTGGGCAAACTGATTTTGAAAACGGAGTCGGACTCCCATGGCATGTCTGCGAATCTGCTCCCGGAGAAATGGACTTTGATATTTCTGACGGCGTATATAAAATAACTATCGTCAATCCGGGCGGTGCTTCAAGAGACGGAGAGGACAGATGGGACTGTCAGTTCCGTCACAGGGGACTTAAAATTGTCAGCGGTCAGACCTATAAGGTTTCATTTGAAATTACGGCAAGCAATGACTGCACATATTATACAAAAATAGGAGATATGG
>CAKSJL010000066.1 GCA_934463345.1 uncultured Oscillospiraceae bacterium
CTTCAGACCGTACAATACGCCCCAGATCAGAAGTGTACGAATACCCACAGATTTCCAGAAGCTTGATCTGTCTATCGGAAGATCGCCGACCATTTTTCCGGTCTGACCATTCATTGCAAATGTGAACTTTTGGTCTCTCCAGGTTGTGTTCATTATCCAGACAGGGTAGAGTGCGTATTTTACACTGTTTTCTTTAAGATTAATATTTGAGCTCTGTACTGTAACACAGATATATCCTCTTGTTGTTTCACGCAGCTTATCTTCAACACTCCTTTTGACACGAGTATTTGCACGATTTCTCGATTCGTCAGAAGAAACGTCGTATTTGTCTGCAACATATCCTGCAAGGTATGCTGTCTGAAAATCAACAGCCTCCTTAAAGTTATAAGGTTCCAGCGACTCCATGAGATCATCTGCCATTTTCTTTGAACCGTCAACTGGTATATGCTCAAATGACATGTCTCCGGCTCTTTTTAGAAGAAAGTAACTGGTCTCTGTGTAATTGTATTCACTATCGCTCCAGTGTCTGACTTTCTGACCATTATAGTTAACAGTTGAGCTTGTATCACAGTCATATAGCCAGAAGGGAACATAAACACCTTTTATTTCATCTATATGATTTTCGCTTTTAAATACCTTCGGAAGAAGTATTTTTCTTTTAAGATGCTTGACAAATGCTGCTTTTGCGGCCTTTTTATCCAGTTTAAATGGGATAACATAATCAGGACGCAAATCGCCGGCAAAGTTTCCTTTCATGACGATAGGATTATCACAGTAAGGACAAGCAGAAGCAGCGGTATTCTGATCGCAGATTATTTCTCCGCCGCAGGATTCGCAAGTATAGACAGACATTCCTGTAAGCTCATCTTCACGCCATTTGTTTTCTTCATTTTCATTCCATTTCATATCATCGGGAGCGGAATTCAGCGCTTCGTCATAAGCCTTCATGGCTTCAAGATCAAATTCAGAATCACAGTAAGGACATTTCATTTTCTGCGATGAGCTGTCAAATTCAATAGCACCTCCACATTTGGGGCACTTATATTCCAGTAAAGTTGACATTGTTTCACCTCTTAAATATTAAACAGATAAAGTCAGAGAATACCTGCATGTACAGATATTCTCACGACCAAGCAAGTTTCTTTAATTATTTTATGTCATTCTCGTCAAATATATCTCCGCATTCAGGGCAGAATTTAGGAGGATTTTTAGGATCAGCAGGTTCCCAGCCACATTTGTCACATTTGTAAAGTGGTTCTGCTGCCGGTTTTGGTTTTCCGCATTCAGCGCAGAACTTGCCCTTATTTACAGCACCGCACGAACAAGTCCAACCTGCTGTATCAGCCGGCTTTGGTTTTCCGCATTCAGAACAGAATTTTGCTGTGTTTACAGCACCGCATGAACATGTCCAGCCACCTGCGGCATTTGGCTGTTGTGCAGCCGCCTGCTGTGCCATTTGCTGTTGCTGAGCTTGCTGCTGCTGACCCATGGCGAACAGATTCTGTGCATTAAGCCCACCTGCTGCCTGAGCCATGTTCATACCCATAAAGCCCGCCATTGCTCCGCCTGAATTTGAAGCGGCAGCTCTCATTGCATCAGCCTGTGCTCCGACCATAGCAGCCCCAGCCATGTTCGCATTTCTGAATACAGCGGTTTTCTGGAGCTCCTTTATCATATCTTCGTCTTCCTTTGGAGCATTTACTGAATTGATTCCGATAGAAACGATTTCAAGTCCTCTTAATTTTTGCCACTTTGCATTGAGTTCATTATTCATGGCATCGCAAAGCTCCTGAGTATGACCAGGAAGAGCGCTATATCTTACACCAAGCTCTGAAATTTTAGCAAAAGCCGGCTGAAGAGCATTAAGAAATTCTGTTTTTAACTGACAATCAATATTTTCACGGGTATATTCTTCGGAAACATTTCCGCAGACATTTGTGTAGAAAAGCATAGGGTCGATTATTTTATACGAGAAAACGCCGTTGCATCGAACTGAAATATCAACATCAAGTCCGATATTTGTATCAACAACTCTGAACGGAACAGGGTTAGGCGTTCCGAATTTGTTGTCAACAAGTTCCTTTGTATTAAAGTAATAGACACGCTGGTCAACGCCGGCATCTCCGCCATATGTGAACCTTTTGCCTATTGTTTTAAATGTATTCTTTATGCCCTGACCCAGGCTTCCGCAGAACAGACTTGGTTCTGATGAGGTGTCATATGTAAAGTTTCCCGGTTCAGCGCAGATTTCAACGATTTTTCCATTTTCGACAATTATCATGCATTGTCCGTCAGCGACAGCAATTCCGCTTCCGTTTGTGATAACATTATCGTTTCCCTTGGTGTTTGATGAACGACCAGAAACCTTTTTGTGTCCTCTTGTTACAAGTACATCACTTGCAAGAGCGTCACAGTAAATAAATTCTTTCCACTGATCGGCAAGTGTACCGCCGACAGAGCCTAAAGCAGCTTTAATAAGTCCCATTATAGATCTCCTTAAAAATCAAATTACAGAGCAGTATAGCCCTGCCTTATTAACATAATTAATGTGTAATGAAATTATAACACAAAACACAAAAAAATGCAAGACCTCAGTATTGCTTTTTGTCGAAAATGTTGATGCGAAAAATATTAAGTCTGTGAAAATGTACGTTCTGTGATAAATATGACAGAACAATGAAAGTTTTGAAACTCGCAATTAATTTTATATAAATCGCTTGACAGGTTATATGCTAGATGCTATAATGTTAATACGAGGAGGGGAGAAAATGAAGAAGAGCGTTTACAGCCTGGTTTTATCAGATGATGTTGTGGCAGCAGTCGATGAACTGGCATATAAAATGAATACAAGCCGTTCAAATCTCATAAACCAGATTCTTGCGGAACATGTTTCTTTTAAAACGCCAGAAAGCATAATGAAAGATATATTCAACTGTATGAGAGCAATGATGGATAATCATTTTCAGATTCAGGGACAGGCTTCTGACGCAATGCTTTCAATCAGGAGTCCTCTCAGGTACAAGCCGACTATCAGATATCGTGTTGAATTGAAAAAGGAGATTGACAATGATGTATTCGGATTTCTTTCAGTTTCATTCAGAACTCAGAGTACACAGCTTTTAGCCATGCTTGAGGGATTTTTCAAACTTTGGTATAAGCTTGAAAATTATTATATTGGAAAATATTTTTCGGAGGGTGTTGAATATGTTTATTCAGACGGTAAATTTATTAGAAAGCTTAAATTTTCAAAGAATATTGATAAATCTCAGCCGGAAAGTGTCGGCAGAGCGATAGGAGAATATGTCCGGCTTATAGATACTCAGTTGAAACTTTATTTTGCCGGAACAGATGAACCAGAATTAACTGCTGGAAAAATGGAAAGACTTCTTTTGGACAGATTAAACAGCGGCATGGCTGTTATCTGACTATATTATCGGGAGGTATGATTTATGAATGCACAGAAATTTACACAGAAATCTCTTGAAGCTGTTCAGTTAGCTCAGGATGTCGCAATTGAATATCAGAACAATGCGATTGAACCTGAACACATTGTTTATGCTTTGCTGAATCAGGAAAACGGTCTTATAGGACAGCTTATGCAGAAAATGAATATTGATGTTCAGGCGCTTACAAATTCGGTTGTCAGAATTATTTCAGAAAAACCAAAGGTGAGTGGAAGCGGACGTCAGAGCGGTACTGTATATATTTCCTCAGAAGCAGACAGAATATTTGTTGAAGCTGAAAAGCAGGCAAAAAATATGAAAGATGAATATGTATCGGTTGAGCATATTTTTCTTTCAATTCTTGAAAATCAGACTCCAAAGCTGAAAGAGATTTTCAGAGCATTTTCTATAAATAAAAACAAATTTCTTGAAGTACTAATGCAGGTAAGGGGCAATGCAACTGTAACTAACCAGAACCCTGAGGAAACCTATGATGTTCTTGCTAAGTATGGTCAGGAACTTGTAGAGCTTGCAAGAAATAATAAGCTTGACCCTGTTATAGGACGTGACAGCGAGATAAGGAACGTTATTAGAATTCTTTCAAGGAAAACTAAGAATAATCCTGTACTGATAGGTGAGCCTGGTGTTGGTAAAACAGCGATTGCAGAAGGCCTTGCTTTAAGAATTGTAGCCGGTGATGTTCCGGACAGCCTGAAAGACAGAAAGATTTTTTCACTTGACCTTGGTGCACTTGTAGCCGGTGCAAAATACAGGGGCGAATTTGAGGAGAGACTTAAGGCAGTTCTTTCTGAAATTAAAAAGAGTGAGGGCAGAATTATTCTATTCATTGATGAGCTTCATACAATAGTCGGTGCTGGTAAGACTGACGGTGCAATGGATGCCGGAAATCTTCTGAAGCCTATGCTTGCAAGAGGTGAACTGCACTGTATAGGTGCAACAACTCTTAACGAATACAGACAGTATATTGAAAAGGATGCAGCGCTTGAAAGACGTTTTCAGCCGGTTATGGTAAATGAACCGTCAGTAGAGGATACAATTTCAATATTAAGAGGCCTTAAAGAACGTTATGAGGTATTCCATGGCGTTAAAATTCACGATCAGGCTCTTATAGCTGCTGCAACACTTTCGGACAGATATATTACAGACAGATTTCTTCCGGATAAGGCTATCGACCTTGTTGATGAAGCATGCGCTATGATAAGGACTGAAATAGATTCAATGCCAACAGAGCTTGATGAAATTTCAAGAAAGATAATTCAGCATGAAATTGAAGAGGCTGCATTAAAGAAAGAAAATGACAAAATATCTGTTGAACACCTTGAGGAAGTTCAGAAAGAACTTGCAGAAATGCGAAGCAAATTTAATGAAATGAAAGCAAAGTGGGAAAATGAAAAAACTGCTATTACAAAGGTTCAAAAGCTCAGGGAAGATATCGAAAGGATAAATGCTGATATCGCCAAAGCAGAACGTGAATACGATCTGAACAAAGCAGCTGAGCTTAAATATGGTAAACTTCCGCAGCTCCAGAAAGAGCTTGAGGATGAAGAAAAAATTGCAGAAAAAGCTAAAAATGGTGACTCGCTTTTAAGAGATAAGGTTACAGATGAAGAAATTGCAAGAATAATTTGTCGTTGGACAGGCATTCCGGTTTCAAAGCTTATGGAAGGTGAGCGTGAAAAGCTCCTGCACCTTGATGATGTACTTCATAAACGTGTTATCGGTCAGAATGAAGCAGTTGAAAAGGTAACAGAAGCTATACTTCGTTCAAGAGCCGGTATTCAGGATCCTGACAGACCAATTGGTTCATTTATGTTCTTAGGACCTACAGGTGTAGGTAAAACAGAGCTTGCAAAGGCCCTTGCTGAGGCACTGTTTGACGATGAACACAATATTGTTCGTATAGATATGAGTGAATATATGGAGAAGTTTAGTGTGAGCCGTCTTATAGGAGCTCCTCCTGGATATGTAGGTTATGAGGAAGGCGGTCAGCTTACAGAAGCGGTAAGAAGAAAACCTTATTCTGTAATACTTCTTGATGAAGTAGAAAAAGCACATCCTGATGTATTCAATATTCTGCTTCAGGTTCTCGATGACGGGCGTATTACTGACTCTCAGGGCAGAACAGTTGACTTTAAAAATACAATTATTATTCTTACTTCAAATCTGGGTTCACCATATATTCTTGAGGGTATTAATGAAAACGGTGAAATAAGTGATGAGGCAAGATCTAAAGTTGACGGACTTCTGAAACAGCAATTCAGACCGGAATTTCTTAACCGTCTTGACGAGATTGTCTTCTATAAACCACTTACAAAGCAGGAGATTTACGGTATTGTTGATCTTATGCTTAATGATCTCAGAAACCGCTTGAAAGATAAACAGTTGGATGTAGCTGTTACAGACAAGGCCAAGGAATATATCGTAGATCAGGGTTACGATCCTAACTATGGTGCACGTCCACTTAGAAGGTTCTTACAGAGAAAAGCGGAAACACTTATTGCAAAGAAAATCATTGCTGATGATGTTGCACCTGAAACAACGCTTACACTTGATTATGATGGAGAAAATCTGATAGTAAGGTAATATAGACAGGTTCAAAATAAATCAGGGGATGCCCATTGTACGCAGGGCATCCCCTTTTTATTATGCAAAAGACTTTTTCCTATTGTAGTCAGCAGAGAACAGGCTGGATTTGTCTGCCTTCCAAAGCTGCCATAATCGTTTCTTCAAGCCTTGTAAAATCACATACAGCGGACGTTGGTTTGCTTATTTTGTCATCCTGATAAAAAGGAACAAAATAATAATTTTTTGTATTCATAAGCATAGCAATATTTTTCATTGATCCTGCAAGAGAATCATTTGATGCGAGCGCAATAACAACCGGTTTTCTGTTGCGCAGATGAGATTTTACAGCCATAAGAGAGGGGGCGTCAGTTATACTCATAGCGAGTTTGGCACAGGTGTTACCAGTACATGGGCAGACAACAAGTATATCTGCAAGATTCTTAGGTCCAATTGGCTCGGCATCTTCAATTTTTGTAATGACCTTTCTGCCACAGATGTCTTCAAGTATTTTTAAATTTTCTTCGGCAGTCCCGAATCTTGAATCTATAGATGAGGCGTTATAGGACATTATCGGTATCAGCTCGGCACCTTTTTTCTTCAGATTTTCAGCCTGAAGAAAGCTTTTTTTAAATGTACAAAATGAACCGGTCATAACAAAACCGATTCGTATATCTGAAAAATCAGTCATCAGTATATCGCCTTTCTTTAAGGATGTTTAAAATTGTTGAAGCTATTATTTCTCCTGAACTTATCGGGGCAGTTTTACCGGGAAGTGAAAGAGCCCAGACAACTTTAAGACCAAGCAAACCGGCAGTATCAAAATCAACTCCACCTGGTTTTGATGCAAGATCTATAATAAGAGAATCATTTTTTACTTTTTCTAAAACTTTTTCATTAAGTATTACTGCCGGAACAGTATTAAAAATCAGATCAAAATCTGATACATTTTCTTTTAGAAGTGAAGTGTGCAGGCATCGGCAACCATTTATTTCTGCCCAGGCAAGGTCTGAGTACTTTCTGGCTGTAACAGTTACATCAGCTCCCATTGCAGTTAGAATTTTTATCAGTACCTTTGCAATTCTACCATACCCTGTTATCAGAATTTTCTGACCGAAAATAGTTGTTGCCATTTCTTCCATTGCAATCTGAACTGCGCCTTCTGCTGTAGGAACGGCGTTGAGAACACTCAATTCTTCACGTTTAAAGTAATCAATAGCTTCAACGGAATGTTTTTCAAAAATGTTCATGGTTTTGTTATCGATTTTTCCTCCAAAAACTATGCCATTTTCTTTTAAAGCAGAAAAAAGGGCTGTTATCGGAATATTACTTTTACATAGGGGAGTATTAATAAATACTCCATTTTGCGATGCCGGAAGTGGGAGAACAATAATATCAGCTTTATCGGGCAATTCAAGTTTGCTGCTTACAGGAATGATGCCGTCTGGTAAGGAAATATTGCTATCAAATCCAGCCGCATAAACCTTGTATTTTTTTGCAAGTGACGCTGCCGTATAAACCTGACGAAGATCGCCGCCGACTATCAGAAAAGTAATATCATTTTTCATAACAAGCCCTCATTCTTTATAAAATTTTCTTTTATATTATATGCAGTGGGATTGATATGTGTTAAGGTATAGAATTTGTGTTTGTATTACATATAAAAACACATAAGTACCCATCAAAAATGAGGGATACTTATGTGCCTTATACTTTTTTATTACTTTAAGACTTTAAGCTCTGCAATAATTTCAGAAACTGCATCTTCAAAACTTTCTATTTCAGAAAATGAAAATTCGGATGTAAAACGTGAAGCATTAAACCAATCTTTTTTATATACTAACCCATCATTTTGTTTCAATCCAAAAACAATATCATTTTTGTAGTTGCAAATTTTTGCAACCTCAAGAATATAGTCTTTAAGTATTTTTGGTTTATTACTTCCAAGATAATAAAAATTGGATTTAGTTTCTTTTTCAGCCAAAAGCCGAAAAGCAACAGCTAAATTTTTAACAGGTATTATATCATACCATTGATCACATTTTCCAAACTCTACATTGTAATTATTAATGAATGAATTTATGGCATAAGGAATTAATTGGCCTTTATTCATGAACTTTCCTATTGGATGACAAAATTGACACCAAATGTATGACATATTATACCCTTTTGACAATTGATATGTTATTTCATGTGTATGTTTTTTTGAGATAATATAAAAAGAATTCTTGTTAAAACTATGATCTGCAAGTAATTTATCAGAAATATTTTCATAAACAGTTCCAGAATATATAATTTTTTTGCAATTAATAGCGTGTGCTACTTCCATTGCCATTATAGCAAGTAATTCATTATTAATTTGAACATTAGGTGAACTCCTTAATACACCACATGCTCCTTCCCATAAAAGCTGAAACCAAACATCAACTTTTAGATTACAGATATTTGAAAATAGTTCTTGCTGGGAGCACACAATAACATTTAGATGTGGATTGTTCATTAGTGATTCAAGTGGAGTAGATATTTTCCGACATATAGCTATTACGTTATGGTTATTGTCAAGAAATTCCTTTATAAGATGATACCCAATAAAACCAGAAGCACCATTGATAAGAATATTCATTTCATTCACCAATTAGTTTATGATTTTTATCTTTTTCGGAAATAATCATAAGATCGTAATTAATACCCCAATCTATATTAAACGCTGGGTCATCAAATTTATAACATTTTTCACTTTCAGGAGCATAATTGCATGTAGAATAATATATTACTTGACTGTTATCACTCAGTGTAAGAT
>CAKSJL010000067.1 GCA_934463345.1 uncultured Oscillospiraceae bacterium
TGACAATACGATACTTAAAAGCATCGGAGCGGAAAGCAAACCAGGAAAAAAGAAAGAAAAAGGGGAAATAAGGAAAAGCACGCTTTTAGTTGGTGCAGGACTTGCAGCTGCGGGTGCAGGTGCTATTATTTTCAAGAAACTGCACAAAAAACGAAAATAATATTTTTTCATGTTTTACTGGACATTTATATCGATATATGTTATAATACATTCAGTAAATACAAAACAGACCGTTTTGTACAATAAAAATGTCTTTATATATTTCCGGACCTTTAAGTTGATCCTGTGAGGTTGACAAGGTAAGCGTTTAACGGCGAATTGTAACCTGAATTGCAATAATGCAGCTGTATGCCTATCTGTCAACACAGATAGGCATTTTTTGTGAGGTGATAATTTGGAAAGAAAAACGATTATCATGGATGAAAGTTCAATGAAACGTGCAATAGCGAGAATAACCTATGAAATTCTTGAAAGAAACAAGGGTGCTGAAAACCTATGTCTTGTCGGAATATATTCAAGGGGAGTTGCTCTTGCGGGGAGAATCGCTGCAAAAATATTTGAGCTTGAAAAGATAAAGGTTCCCTGTGGCGCTCTGGATATAACGCTCTTCAGAGATGATATGAAGCCATTGGACGAATGTGACAGAACTGATATTCCGTTTGATATCATGAACAAGCATGTTGTAATTGTTGATGATGTAATATATACCGGAAGAAGCACAAGAGCGGCAATAGATGCGTTAATTGAAAGGGGACGTCCTCAGTCGATACAGCTTGCTGTACTGATAGATAGAGGACATAGAGAATTGCCAATACGTCCTGACTATGTCGGAAAAAATCTTCCGACATCAAGAGAGGAAAGGGTAAAAGCATCTGTTACTGAAATAGATGGACAGGATAACGTTTCGATATATTCCGGTTAATGGAGGGAAAAATGAGTTCGATCTTATTAAAAAATGTAAGAGCTGTTGACAGCAGAATTGATAAGAAATGTGATATTTATATTGAGGACGGAGTAATAAAAAAGATTGGGAAAAATCTGAATCAGAAGTGCGACAGTGTATATGACTGCACCGGACTTACTGCTATGCCCGGACTTTTTGATATGCATGTGCACTTTCGTGACCCTGGCTTTACATATAAAGAAGATATCATAACAGGTGCTGCTGCGGCGCTTCATGGTGGATTTACCGGTGTTGCATGCATGCCGAATACATCTCCTGTAGCAGATAATCCGGAAACGATTAGTTACATTCTGGAGAAAGCAGCAAACACCGGAGTTAAAGTATATCCTGTTGCGGCAATAACTGAGGGACTTAAAGGCGAAAAGTTGTGTAATTATCCGCTTCTAAAAAAAGTCGGAGCTATAGCTGTTTCAGATGATGGCCGTCCTGTTGAAAGCAGAGCTATGCTAAGGGAAGGTATGCAGAAGGCTGAAAAAAGCGGCTTGCTTGTAATATCTCACTGCGAGGATCTGAAGATTATTGGAAACGGAAAGATGAATAAGGGAAAGGTTTCACAAGAGCTCGGTGTTCCGGGAATGGACAGGGAATCTGAAGACAGCATAACTGAACGAGAGATACTGACTGCAAGAGAAACCGGAGGAAGAATACATATAGCTCATGTAAGTACAGCAGGGAGTACAGATATAATAAGGCAGTATAAAAAAGCCGGTATCAGGGTTACCTGCGAAACATGTCCGCATTATTTTATGCTGACTGATGAAATGCTCAGAACAAGAGATGCAGACTACAGAATGAATCCTCCGCTTCGTGAAGAAAGTGATCGTATTGCGATAGAAGAGGGTATATGCGATGGAACTATAGACTGCATAGTTACGGATCACGCACCACATTCAAAGGAAGAAAAAGCAGATTTTATTAATGCTCCGAATGGGGTTGTGGGTCTTGAAACTTCACTGGCAGCCGTTCTTACAGGACTTTATCATACAGGAAAAATAACGCTTAATAAGGTGTCAGAAATAATGTCGGAGAATCCACGAAGAATACTTGGACTTCCAAAGCTTGAACTTTCGGAAAGTATGTCGGCAGAGATAACGCTTGTGGATACTGAACTTGAATGGACAATTGATCCGGAGAAATTTATGTCAAAAGCATCAAATTCAGCGTTTAAGGGTATGAAGCTCAAAGGAAAGGCTGTAGGAGTTATTTCCGACGGTAAAATGCAGTTTTTTGAAAAAAATTAAATAAAGAGGTATTTTGTAATGTCATTCGACAGACTTTTAGAAAAGATAATTGAAATGAAAAATCCGACGGTTGTCGGTCTTGACCCGAAGCTTGATTATGTTCCTGAGTTTATCAAGCAGGAAGTATTTTCAGCCGATGGACAGACTCTAAAGGCAGCTTCCAAGGCAATATTCAAATTCAATCAGGCAATCATTGATGAAATATATGATATTGTTCCGGCAATAAAGCCGCAGGCTGCTTACTATGAAATGTATGGATATCATGGTGTCAAGGCTCTTGAAAGAACAATACGTTATGCCAAGCTTAAAGGTATGTTTGTTATAACAGACGGTAAGAGAAACGATATCGGTGCAACTATGGAGGCATACACAAACGCTCACCTTGGAAGTGTATGTATCGGTGAAACAGAATGTGAACCTTTTGGGGCAGATGCGCTGACTGTAAACGGATATCTCGGAACGGACGGCATTGAACCGCTTCTTAAAGTATGTCGTGAAAAGGACAAGGGAATATATGTACTTGTAAAGACATCAAATAAGTCCAGTGGTGAGCTTCAGGATAAGCTTATTGACGGAACTCCGGTTTACGCTGTTATGGGCGATATGTGTGAGAAATGGGGAAGTGAACAGATAGGAAAGTATGGCTACTCATCAGTTGGAGCTGTCGTAGGAGCAACCTATCCGGAGCAGCTCACTGAACTCAGAAAAAGACTTCCGCATACTATGTTCCTGGTTCCTGGATATGGTGCTCAGGGTGGCGGAGCAAAGGGTATTGCAGGCGCATTTGATGAAAATGGTCTTGGAGCGATAGTGAATTCATCAAGAGCTGTTATGTGTGCATACAAAAAAGAAGAATGTGATGAAAAGGATTTTGCGAAGGCTGCAAGGCGTGAAGCAGAAAGAATGAGAGAAGATATCACTTCATATATAAACATGAAATAGAAATATTGCAGGCATACACTGCGCAATGGAGTTTTCTGTCTGTGCAGTGACGCTTGTATGTGAAAGGAATGGTTGGATGTCATTGTTTAATCAGGACGAAAAGGCTTATCTGCTTCTGGCTGACGGCACTGTTTTTGAAGGTCGCAGCTTTGGAGCAAAGGGAACTGTAATTGGCGAGGTTGTGTTTACAACAGGTCTCACAGGCTACCAGGAGACACTTACTGATCCAAGCTATTATGGTCAGATCGTTACGCAGACATTTCCGCTTATCGGAAATTACGGCGTAAACGGTGATGATAATGAGTCGGCAAAATCATATGTCAGTGGATATATTGTAAGAGAATGGTGTAATACGCCTTCAAATTTCCGTTGTACAGGAACTATAAATGACTTTCTGAAAGAACAGAATATAATCGGAATTCATTCGATAGATACAAGAAGTCTTACAAGAAAAATTCGTGAAGCAGGTGTTATGAACGGTGCAATAACAACTGAAGATCCTGCACTGAATAAAGAAGAGCTTCTTGAAAAAATAAAGGCATATAAAGTTACAGATGCTGTTAAAAGTGTAACTGGAACAGAAACGAGGATTTACAGCAATGATGAACCTAAGTATAAAGTAGCGCTTTTTGACTTTGGTTACAAGAGAAACATCAGAAATGAGCTTGTGAAGCGTGGATGTGAGGTTACGGTTGTTCCGGCTTACACAACTGCTGATGATATCAGAAAAATGGCTCCGGACGGCATAATGTTTTCAAACGGTCCTGGAGATCCTACAGAAAATACTGATATAATAAAGAATATAAAGGAAATTGCCGAGCTTAATATTCCGATTTTCGGGATTTGCCTTGGCCATCAGCTTATGGCTCTTGCACATGGCGGAAAAACCGAAAAGCTGAAATATGGTCACAGAGGTGCAAATCAGCCTGTAGTTGACAAAGAGCTTGACAAGACCTTTGTTACAAGCCAGAATCATGGCTATGCTGTAATAGGTGACAGTCTGGATTCAGACATTGCGGAGGTTTCGCATTATAATGCAAATGATGGCACATGTGAGGGCGTCAGATACAAAAAAATCAACGCCTTTACAGTTCAGTTCCATCCTGAGGCACATGGTGGTCCGCAGGACACTGAATATCTGTTTGATGAATTTATAGAAATGATAAAAAAGGAGATGCACTGATATGCCTTTAAGACAGGATATAAAGAAAGTACTTGTAATAGGCTCAGGTCCTATTGTAATAGGACAGGCAGCCGAATTTGACTATGCCGGAACACAGGCATGCCGTGCATTAAAGCAGGAAGGACTTGAAGTTGTTCTTATTAATTCAAACCCTGCAACTATTATGACAGACAAGGCGATGGCAGATAAGATTTATATTGAACCGTTGACTCTTGATGTTGTAAAGAGAATCATCGAAATTGAAAAGCCTGACAGTGTTCTGTCAACTCTTGGCGGTCAGACTGGTCTGACACTTTCAATGCAGCTTGCTGAGGAAGGCTTCCTTGATTCACATAATGTAAAGCTTCTTGGTGCAGACCCTCTTACCATACATAAGGCAGAAGACAGACAAGCATTTAAGGATACAATGGAGAAAATAGGTGAGCCTTGTATTCCTTCAAAGGTAGTAGAAACCATAGAAGATGCGGTTGATTTTGCAAAGGTTATCGGCTATCCGGTTATTGTTCGTCCGGCATTTACATTGGGCGGTACAGGCGGCGGTATTGCGGAAAATGAGGAACAGCTCAGGGATATTTCTAAAAATGGTCTAAGACTTTCACCGATTACACAAGTTCTTATTGAGAAGTGTATCAGTGGATGGAAAGAAATTGAGTTTGAGGTTATTCGTGACAGCAAAGGCAATGTAATTACCGTCTGCTCAATGGAAAACTTTGACCCGGTAGGTGTTCATACAGGTGACAGTATCGTTATTGCTCCGGCTGTAACACTTTCTGACAGAGAATACCAGATGCTCAGAACTGCATCACTTAATATTATATCAGAGCTGAAGGTTGAAGGTGGATGTAACTGTCAGTTTGCGCTTCATCCGGAGTCTATGGAATATGCAGTTATTGAGGTAAATCCGAGAGTTTCACGTTCTTCAGCGCTTGCTTCAAAGGCAACTGGTTACCCAATTGCAAAGGTTGCTACAAGAATTGCTATCGGTTATACTCTTGATGAGATTATAAACCAGGTGACAGGCAAAACGTATGCCTGCTTTGAACCGGCTCTTGATTATGTTGTTGTTAAATTTCCAAAATGGGCTTTTGATAAATTTGTATATGCAAAGCGTACACTTGGTACACAGATGAAGGCTACCGGTGAGGTAATGGCTATCGGTACAAGCTTTGAACAGGCAATGATGAAGGCTGTTCGTTCTACAGAGCTTGGTGTTGACTCACTCAATATGAAAAAGTTTGCAGAGGTTTCAACAGAGGAGCTTCTTGCAAAAATACCGCACGCAGATGATGAACGAGCTTTTCAGATCTATGAGTTGTTAAAGCGAGATGTAAGTATAGATAAGCTGCATGAAATCACACTTATTGATGAGTGGTTTTTAAGCAAGCTTAAAAATCTCGTTGAACTTGAAAGATGGCTTGCAGACGGAGAGCTTACGAAGGATAAATATCTGACAGCCAAGCAGTATGGTTATCTTGACAGTACAATTGAGCGTATGTCCGGTCAGAAATGCCCTATGAGAAAAAGAGCCGTTTATAAAATGGTTGATACATGTGCCGGAGAATTTAAGGCTGAAACACCTTACTTCTATTCAACCTATGATGATGAAAACGAAGCAAAGCAGTTTATCGAAAGAACTGATAAGGGCAAGAAGAAAATAATAGTTTTTGGTTCAGGTCCTATAAGAATCGGTCAGGGTATTGAATTTGACTATTGTTCGGTTCACTGTGTTTGGTCACTCAAGGAAGAGGGCTATGAAGCGGTTATTTGCAATAATAATCCGGAAACTGTTTCAACAGACTTTGATACAGGTGACAGACTTTATTTTGATCCGCTTACAAAGGAGGACGTTGAGTCCATTATTGAGACAGAACAGCCTTATGGTGTTGTTGTACAGTTCGGCGGTCAGACAGCTATAAAGCTTACACGCCATCTTGCCGATATGGGCGTAAATATTCTTGGAACATCTGCTGACAGCATTGATGCCGCAGAGGACAGAGAAAGATTTGATGAGCTTCTTGAAAAGTGCAACATTCCACGTCCGGCAGGCTTTACCGTTATGACAACAGAAGAAGCAGTCGAAGTAGCAGAAAAACTGGGATATCCTGTTCTTCTTCGCCCGTCCTATGTTCTCGGCGGTCAGAATATGATTATTGCACATTCTGAAAAAGATGTTGTAGAATATATGGGAATTATCACAAGGACTATGATTGAAAATCCGGTTCTTATTGATAAGTATATGATGGGTAAGGAAGTTGAGGTAGACGCTATCTGTGACGGTACAGATTTTCTTATTCCGGGAATTATGGAACATATCGAACGTGCTGGTGTACATTCAGGAGATTCTATTTCAGTTTATCCTGCACAGACTCTTTCTCAGAAAATTGTCGATACAATTATTGACTATACAAAGAAGCTTGCGTTTGAGCTTAAAGTAATCGGTCTTGTAAATATCCAGTATGTTGTATATAACAATGAGGTGTATGTAATCGAGGTAAATCCACGTTCTTCAAGAACAGTTCCTTATATTAGCAAGGTAACAGGAATCCCTATGGTTGATATTGCTACCAAGATAATGCTCGGTACCTCCCTTAAAGAACAGGGTTATGAAAGCGGTCTTTACAAAAAGAGTAAATATGTCGCAGTAAAGGTTCCAGTGTTCTCGTTTGAAAAACTTCAGGATGTTGATACAATGCTTGGACCTGAGATGAAATCAACCGGTGAATGCTTAGGTATTGCTGAAACATTTGAGGATGCACTCCTTAAAGGACTCGTTGCAGCCGGTTATGACCTTAAAAAAGAGGGTGGCGTGCTTATCTCAGTGCGTGATACAGATAAGCAGGAAATTATTTCGATCGCTGATAAATTTGCGCAGATGGGCTTTGAGCTTTATGGTACAAGCGGTACAGCAAGTATGCTTAATAAGAATATGATTGCGACAAATCTTGTAAATAAGATTTCTTCCAAGGAAGAGCCGAATGTACTTTCACTTCTTGAAAGCGGAAAGATACATTATGTTATCTCTACATCAGAAAAAGGACGACTTCCTGCAAGAGACAGCGTTAAAATGCGCCGTAAGTCAGTTGAACGTTCTATATGCAGTCTTACAGCAATAGATACTGCAAGAGCACTTGCAAATGTCCTTATGACAAACAGATCTATTGATGATGTTGAAATGATTGATATAACTAAGATATAAACTTTATAAGGGCGGAATTTTATTCCGCCCGAATTTGTAATACGAAAGGAAATGTTTATGAAATATGTACAGGGGAAGTATCAGGTCATTGAAAACAAAGCGTTGGCCAGAGATATTTTCAGCATAGTTATTTTATGCCCTGAAATTGCTGAAATTGCTGTTCCGGGACAATTCGTTCACATTTTACCGGAAAGTCAGACGCTCAGACGTCCTATTTCTATATGTGATACTGACAAAAATGCTGGAACTCTCAGAATAGTGTTTATCGTGAAAGGTGAAGGAACAAAGAAGATTTCACAGGCAAGAGAGGGAACGCTTATAGATATGTTAGCACCTCTTGGACATGGCTTTACAGTAAATGATAACTTTAAAAAGGTTATACTTATAGGCGGAGGAATTGGAACACCTCCGATGCTGCCGCTAGCAAAGCATTATGGAGAAAAAGCAGTTGTTATATCAGGATTCAGAAATGCTGAGGCTGTAATACTTCAAAATGATTTCAGGCAGACAGGAGCAGAAACTATTCTTTGTACAGATGACGGTTCTATGGGGCGAAATGGTTTTGTTACAGAGCCTTTAAAGGAACTTCTTGACAGAGACAGTGCTGATGCGGTTTATGCGTGCGGACCTATGCCTATGCTTAAAAACATCGCAGCAATTGCCAATGAAAAAAATGTTTACTGTGAGGTCTCTCTTGAAGAAAGAATGGGTTGCGGAATAGGTGCCTGCTTGGTGTGTGCATGTAAAACAATGAAAGACGGCGAGGAACATTTTGCTCATGTATGTAAAAATGGTCCGGTGTTTGATGCAAAGGAGGTAATCTGGTAATGGCTGATTTATCTGTTAATATATGTGGTGTGGAATTTAAAAATCCTGTTATACCTGCGTCTGGTGTTTTTGGTTACGGACGAGAATATGAAGAACTTTTTTCATTGTCTGAACTTGGTGGCATTGCAACAAAAGGCACTACAATAACAAAGCGCAATGGAAACCCATCTCCAAGAATCGCTGAAACCCCGTCAGGTATGCTGAATTCAGTTGGTCTGCAAAATCCGGGAATAGATAAATTTATATCAACAGAGCTTCCTAATCTTATGACTAAAGATACTGTTATACTTGCAAATATTGCAGGTTCGACGGCAGATGAGTGCGTTGAGATTGCGCAG
>CAKSJL010000068.1 GCA_934463345.1 uncultured Oscillospiraceae bacterium
CAATAAATACTTACTACATTATAGCTTCTGCCGAGGCTTCATCAAATCTTGCCAGATTCGATGGAGTTAAATATGGTTTCAGAGCAAAGGACTATGATGGTCTTGTTGACATGTATGAAAAGACAAGAAGCGAAGGTTTCGGAGATGAAGTAAAGAGAAGAATAATGCTTGGAACTTTCGTGTTAAGTTCAGGCTATTTTGACGCTTACTACAAAAAAGCAAAGAGAGTCCAGAATAAAATCAGTGAAGAATTTTCCGATGCATTCAGTGAATGTGACATAATTGCAACACCTACTGTTCCGGCTTCTGCATTTAAAATAGGTGAAAACATTGGTGATCCTGTTAAGATGTATTACAATGACGTATGTACAGTAACTGTAAATATTGCTGGTCTGCCTGCTATCAGTCTACCTTGTGGCAAGGACAGCAGAAATATGCCAATAGGATTACAGCTTATCGGAAATAAATTCAGCGAACAGCAGCTTCTAAATTCTGCATATGGATATGAACAGATTTGTGGCGGATTTGACGTTCTGTCAAAAGCACTTTAAGGAGGTAATGGAACATGAAGGATTATGAGATTGTTGTCGGTCTTGAAGTGCACGCAGAACTGAATACCGAATCCAAAATTTTCTGCGACTGTAAAAATGCATTCGGACTTGAAGTAAATACGCAGGTTTGCCCAGTTTGTATGGGTATGCCGGGTACACTGCCGACGCTTAATGAAAAAGTCGTCGACTATGCCATCAAAATGGGACATGCATTAAACTGTACAATAAACAATGTCTGCAAGCAGGACAGAAAAAACTATTTTTACCCTGATCTGCCTAAAGCATATCAAATTTCACAGGCTGATGTTCCACTCTGTGAAAACGGAAAACTCGAATTCATGGTTGACGGCGAAATGAAAACCGTAAGAATAACAAGAATTCATATTGAAGAGGATGCCGGAAAGCTTTTGCATGATGAATCGTTTGCAGGCTCACTTGTTGATCTTAACCGCTGCGGAGTACCGCTTATCGAAATTGTCTCCGAACCGGATATAAGAAGCTCCGCAGAAGCAAAGGCTTATCTTGAAACAATTAAGTCCATTTTACAATATATCGGTATTTCTGACTGCAAAATGCAAGAAGGTTCAATCAGATGCGACGTAAATGTATCTGTAAGAGAAAAGGGTGCTAAAGAATTTGGCACACGTTCTGAAATGAAGAATGTAAACAGTTTTAGCGCTGCTGTACGAGGCATTGAGTATGAGGCAAAACGTCAGATTGAGATTCTTGAAAATGGAGGAACTGTTGTACAGGAAACCAGAAGATGGGATGATCCTAAGGGTATGAGCTTCCCTATGCGTTCAAAGGAAGATGCACAGGATTATAGGTATTTCCCAGAACCAGATTTGCTGACAATTGTTGTTGATAAGGGTAAAGTTGAGGAACTTAAAAAGCAGATTCCTGAACTGCCTAATGCAAAAATCAAAAGATATGTCGGAGATTATTCACTCTCTCAGATTGACGCAACTCTTATTGCTGAAGATATAGAAAAATCCGCACTGTTTGATACCTGTTGTTCAACCAATAAATGCAAACCCAAAAGTATAAGCAACTGGATCTTGAGTGACATTTCAAAATACCTAAATGAAACAGGAAAGAAAATTTCTGAAACAAACCTTACAGCAGAAAAGCTTGTTTCAATTATCGAAAAAATTGAAAAGGGTGTTATCTCAAATTCAGCCGGAAAAACAGTCTTCGAGGAAATCATGAAAAATGATGGTGATATTGACAAGATCATCGAAGAAAAAGGTCTTGCACAAAATTCTGATTCCGACTTTATCGAGAATCTTGTAAGGGAAGTTTTCGCTAATAATGAAAAATCTATCAATGACTATAAAAATGGCAAGACAAATGCTTTGGGATATCTTGTCGGTCAGTGTATGAAAGCTTCGAAGGGCAAAGCAAATCCTGGAATTGTTAAAGAAACAGTAACTAAAATGCTTGAAGCAGAATAATAAAAAACCTGTCGGAATTAAATCCGGCAGGTTTTCATTTTATAACACTATATTTTCTTAATTGATACTTTCTGTTAGAAAATGCCCCCTCATTTTTGAGAGAGCATTTATTCTTTATTTAATAAGTGACTTTCCAGTCATTTCAGCTGGTTGTTCAAGTCCCATAACTTTAAGCATTGTAGGTGCAATATCTGCAAGTACCCCGCCTTCACGAAGCTCACAATCCAGACCGACCACAATAAATGGAACTGGATTGGTTGTATGAGCAGTAAATGGTGAACCGTCAGCTTCATACATCTTATCAGCATTTCCATGGTCGGCGGTAATAAATGCAACTCCGCCCTTTGCAAGAATCGCATCAACTGTTTTGCCGATACACTCGTCAACAGCTTCTACAGCTACCTTTGCCGCATCGAAAACACCTGTATGACCAACCATGTCACAGTTAGCATAATTTAAGATAATGGCATCATATTTGTCAGAATTTATTGCATCAACAACGGCATCTGTAACTTCATAAGCGCTCATTTCCGGCTTCATATCAAAGGTTTCAACATCTGGAGACTTGATAAGGATTCTGTCCTCACCTTCAAATGTTTTTTCCTCACCGCCGTTAAAGAAAAATGTAACATGTGCATACTTCTGAGTTTCAGCTATCCTGAGCTGTGTTTTACCCATCTTACTGATGTATTCTCCAAATGTCATTTCAAGGGATTCCGGAGGATAAGCAACTGATACATTAGGCATTGTTGCATCATACTGAGCCATACACACAAATTCAAGCGGGAAAAAACCCTTTTTACGTTCAAATCCGGTAAATGCCTCATCAACAAATGATCTTGTAATCTGTCTTGCACGGTCAGGACGGAAATTAAAGAACACAACGCTATCATCCGCACCTATCATACCACTTTTATCACATACAGTCGGAAGCATAAATTCATCTGTTACACCATTTGCATAAGAATCCTTTATAGCCTGAACCGGGCATGTACCCTCCACACCTTCGCCAAGCACCATGGCGTCATATGCCTTTTCAACTCTGTCCCATGCATTGTCTCTGTCCATTGCATAGAAACGACCCATGACTGTGGCAACCTTGCCTACGCCAATTTCTTTCATCTTGTCGCATGCTTCCTGCATATATTCAGCAGCTGATGAAGGAGGTACGTCACGTCCGTCAAGAAAAGCATGAACATAAACCTTTTCAATTCCGTTTTTCTTTGCCATTTCAAGCAGTCCGTAAAGATGTTCAATATGGCTGTGTACACCGCCTGGTGAAAGCAGACCCATAAGATGAAGCGCAGTATTTTTTTCCTTGCACTTTTCTATTGCTGTCTTTATTGCAGAATTCTCAAAAAACTTTCCATCCTGAATATCCTTTGAAATTTTCACAAGCATCTGATAAACAATTCTTCCAGCACCAATGTTTGTATGACCAACTTCAGAATTGCCCATCTGTCCATCAGGAAGACCTACATCAAGCCCGCTTGCGCCGATCAATGTATGCGGTCCCTGCAAGAATTTGTCTATATTTGGCTTTTTAGCAGCAGCAATTGCATTGCCATAATCACTTGGATTATATCCAAAGCCATCCATAATTAAAAGAGCAACAGGTTTTTTTGACATATTACATTTACCCTTTCCAGATAATCTTATTCCTCAGTTGGAACAGAAGTTATAACAGGCTTTCCATTGCTGTCAAGCAAGACGGTCATACCACCTGCATATCCATTGTATGAAAAAATATAATTAACGCCCGTTTCTTTGTCAACCCATATCTCAATACCGGTCATAGTTCCCTGAGAATAAGTTTTTACAAATCTATTTTTAGCCTTTTTATCATTATTAAACATTAGTTTAGCCTTCAACAGCAGCCTGAACGATAGTATTGAAATCGTCTGCCTTGAGTGAAGCTCCACCGATAAGACCACCATCAACATTTGGCTTAGCAAGCAGTTCAGCACAGTTCTTTGCATTCATTGAACCGCCGTACTGAATTGTAACCTCTTCAGCTGTTGCGTTGTCATAAATTTTTGCGAGAGTTGAACGAATAAAGCCGCAAACTTCCTCAGCCTGATCAGCAGTAGCTGTTTTACCTGTACCAATAGCCCATACCGGTTCGTAAGCAATAACGGTTTTCTTAACGTCCTCAGCAGAAACACCGAAAAGATCAAGCTTAATCTGACGTGCAATAACTTCCTCAGTAATATTGCATTCACGTTCCCAGAGAAGCTCGCCTACGCAAACGATCGGCTTTAAACCGGCAGCAAGAGCAGCCTTTGTTCTCTTGTTAACTGTTTCGTCTGTTTCGCCAAAGTACTGTCTTCTTTCAGAATGACCAATTACAACGTATTCCACACCAAGTTCAACCAACATATCTGCTGAAATTTCACCTGTAAATGCGCCGCTTTTTTCAAAGTGAACATTTTCAGCACCAATTTTTACATTTGAACCCTTTGTAGCATTAATAGCTGTTTCAAGGTTAGTAAATGGAACGCACGCAATTACTTCAACCTTGCCGTCTGCATTTTCAACGAGAGGTTTAATTGATTCAAGAAGCTCCTTAGCCTCAGGTCTTGTTTTATTCATCTTCCAGTTACCAGCTATAATAGCTTTTCTGACTAATTTATTCATTGTTATTTACTCCTTGTTTTCTCCAGTATTTTTAAATAGGGGCGAATATTTCTATCCGCCCATACTAATTATTATTTATCAGCAATAACGTCTACGCCAGGAAGAACCTTACCCTCAAGATATTCAAGAGAAGCGCCGCCGCCTGTTGAGATATGGCTCATCTTATCAGCAAAACCAAGCTGCATAACTGCTGCTGCTGAGTCACCGCCGCCAATGATTGTTGTTGCATCTGTTTCAGCCAGTGCCTTTGCAACTGCAATTGTACCCTTAGCAAGTACAGGATTCTCGAATACGCCCATAGGACCATTCCATACAACTGTCTTTGCTGTTTTTGCAGCATTTGCAAAGAGTTCCTGTGTCTTAGGACCAATATCAAGACCCATTTTATCAGCAGGGATCTTATCTGAATCACAAATCTCAATTTCGATTTCCGAATCAATAGGATCAGGGAAAGAAGATGTGATAGCTGTATCAACTGGAAGAAGAATCTTTTTGCCAAGCTTTTCAGCCTTTGCAAGCATTTCCTTACAGTAATCAATCTTTTCATCATCAACGAGTGATGTACCGATTGAACCGCCGTTAGCCTTGATGAAAGTATAAGCCATACCGCCACCGATAATAAGTGTATCACACTTTTCAAGGAGGTTGGAAATAACATTCAGCTTATCTGCAACCTTAGCACCACCGAGAATTGCAACGAATGGTCTTTCAGGTACTTCAACGGCATTGCCGAGGTACTTGATTTCCTTCTGCATGAGGTAACCTACAGCTGTTTCCTTTACAAACTTTGTAACTCCTGCAGTTGAAGCATGTGCTCTGTGTGCAGAACCAAAAGCGTCCATTACGAAAACTTCATCGTCAACAAGGTCAGCAAGTTCCTTTGCAAAGTCCTCACCATTTTTTGTTTCCTCTGCGCCTCTGAATCTTGTATTTTCAAGAACAACGATTTCGCCGTCCTTCATTTCAGCAACTGCCTTCTTTGCATTTTCACCTGTTACTGTATCATCCTTTGCAAAAACAACCTTTGTATCAACAAGTTCTGCAAGACGCTTTGCAGCCGGTGCAAGTGAGAACTTGTCCTCAGGACCGTTCTTAGGCTTGCCGAGATGTGAGCAAAGTACAACCTTGCCGCCGTCAGCAATCAGCTTCTTGATTGTTGGGAGAGCAGCCTGGATTCTGTTATCGTTAGTAATAACGCCATCTTTAAGAGGTACGTTGAAGTCAACTCTTACAAGAACCTTTTTACCTTTAACATTAATGTCATCAACTGTAACTTTGTTTAAACCTGCCATGTTATTCTTAACATCCTTTCATTTATACATTTAAAATACTGCTATAAAAATGCATCTGGTATATCCTCTGTTATAACAGCTATTTATATTTTACACTATTCTCCCCTGTTTTGCAAGTCATTTTTATGAATTACATCAAGATTTTTTCTTCCCCTTATAATAAAACCAACAACATTGTGTCCAGCATTGCAGGCAACAGTAGCTCCTATCTGTACAGTATACTCCGGCGGATAACCGAATTTTTTTGTCATTTCAGCTGCAAGAGTGTCTGTCAGCGTTGAATCACTGCCCTTTACCATAATATACGGAGTCTGTGGAGTCATTGATCTTTCAGCGTCCGCAAGAAGCTTTGGAACAATATTTTTCTCCCCTCTTATTTTTTCAAGCACTGTTGAAACGCCATTCGCAATTTTAATAACCGGTCTTAAGCCCAGAAGCTCACCTGCAAATGCAGATGCTGCACTTATTCTTCCGGATTTTTTTGCATATTTTAAAGTCATAGGGACAAAATGAACCTCTGCACAGTCAAACCACTCTCTTAGATATTCTATTATCTCGTCCGGATTTTCGCCTTTCTGCGCTTTGAGTGCAGCCTGTATCACCGGATATCCGTAAACAGCCGTATAATTTTTAGAATCTACAATATTTATGTGCATCTTAGGTCCTTCAACATCTGCCATTTCCTTTTTAAATTCTTCAGCAGCAGACAATGCATTATTGTATGTTCCGGAACCTGTTGATGAAATTGTAACATATATAACATCAGTCCATCCCTCTTCATAAAGCTCTTCGAAAACCTCAAGTATCTCAAAGGCTGTAAGCTGGGAGGTAGTCGGCATTTCCTTTGCATTGTCCATCATACGGTAAAACTGTTCATTACTGAAATCTATTCTTTCTCTGTATGAAACACCGTCAACAGTAACCGGAAAGCACATTACCTTTATACCAAGCTTCTTTTCTTCTTCTTTTGTAATATCGGATGTTGAGTCAGTAATAATTTTAATTTTCTGCATTATATCTCACCTTTCTGATTCCAGTCAAACTGCGTCAGCTTTCCTTCTCTTGAAAGATCAGGAAAATCCCACTGCCTTAAAATTTCATAAACAGCAATCGCAACTGAATTTGAAAGGTTAAGACTTCGCAGATTATTTCTCATTGGAATTCTGACACAGCTATCATCGTTTTCGTATAATATTTTTTCATCAATCCCCTTATCTTCTCTTCCAAAGAAAATATAACAGTTGTCCGGATATTCAATATCACTGTATACATTCCTGCCCTTTGTTGTAAAATAATAATAACTGCCGCAGTTTTTTTCATAAAAATCTTCAATATTGTCATAATAGCTTATATCAAGTTTATCCCAGTAATCAAGACCGGCTCTTTTCAGATTTTTATCTGTTATTTCAAAGCCAAATGGTCTTATAAGGTGCAACCTTGCACCTGTAACAGCACATGTTCTGGCAATATTCCCTGTATTCTGCGGAATCTGCGGTTCAACAAGAACTATATTTAAATTATTCATAAGCTCACCCTTTTTATTATAACAGAAAATAAAGCTTATTTCAACAAAATTGTAAAAAATGGAGCAGATTTTAAATGTATTTTATTTATTTCGATGTTAACAATATAAATGCAATAAAAATAATGGAGATGTAAAAATGGAAACAAAAGCTATTATTAAAGGAATGGCTGCTGGCGCAGTTGTCGGAACAGCCTGTTATATGATTTCACGATCACCTGACAGAAAAAAGAAAAGGCTTAAAAGAAATGCAGGAAAAGCCGTTAGGGCATTTGCAGCTGCGGCTGATTGCTTTTCTTCAATGATCTGACTTATCCGGAGGGTAAAAATGAGAAAATTATACTTTTATATTCTCGGTGCAATAACAGGACTTGCAAACGGACTTTTTGGTTCAGGCGGAGGAATCATTGCTGTTCCAATGCTCAGAAAGTCAGGAATGACTACAAAGGAATCACATGCAACCTCTATTGCTTTTACCCTCCCTTTAAGCATTATCAGCTGCTTTTTCTACATCCGAAGCAGCGAAAATATACTGTCGTGTTCTCTGAAGCTTATTCCCTTTGGAATAGCCGGAGCAATTGCAGGCAGCATTATAATGAAAAAAATATCGCCGAAATATCTAAAAAAAATATTCGGCGTAATACTTATAATTTCAGGAATAAGGTTATTTATCAGATGAATGTATTATTATTTACTGCTGCTTTTTTTACAGGTATTTTCGCTTCACTCGGACTGGGCGGAGGAATGATCCTCATACTGTATATGACCATTTTCGCTGGTTTTACCCAGCTTGATGCTCAGGGAATAAATCTCATTTTCTTTATTCCTACAGCACTCCTGGCTGTTATAATGCACACCAGAAACAAGCTTGTCAGGTGGAAAAAAATAATTCCGGCAATAATCTGCGGCTGTATCACCGCAGCAGCCGGATGTATCCTTGCAAAGTATCTTGGCAATGAATATCTTACCAAAATATTTGCTGTGTTTGTTTTCATAACAGGCATCAAAGAGCTTTTTAAAAAATAATAGTTACAATTTGTATTGCATGAAATTGTTGTTTTTTACAAAGCCAAAATCACTGTAAAGATACACGCCCATGTCAGAAGCTGTAATCTGAACAGTTCCACATTGTCTTTCTCTGGCTTCTG
>CAKSJL010000069.1 GCA_934463345.1 uncultured Oscillospiraceae bacterium
CGCTCTCTCCGAAGAAAATTTGATCTATATTGCTCACTTACATTTATTGCTTAAACGCCTATGAGAACAAGTTCTCAGACATCTATGAGACATTACTTCAAGATTGCTGATACAGCAAAAGACACTAAGTTTACAGTTGGCAATGGTACACCAAAAGAAGCAACGAAGTACACTGGCTCTGGCTCTGTTGAAGGTATTTACTACGTAGATGTTACAGGCATTTCACCAAAAAATATGTCAACTTCTTATAAAGTAACTGTTGGCGATGCAACTCTCGATTACAGCGTTTTAAGTTATGCAGAGGCTGTTATTTCCGGCTCGGACAAAAATCTTGCAAATCTCGCAAAAGCGCTTTACAACTACTACGAAGCAGTATCAACTTTCAATCCTAGAGTTTGATATTCTGTCAGGTTAAATGCCTGAACTGATAAAAAGCCGTAACCTTTCGGGGTTGCGGCTTTTTTTGATGTCTGATTCCGAATAATTTATGTTGTTAAACCTCTTGACAGTAGGGGGTATGTATGATATAATTAACATAAATAAATTTGCTGCAAATTTATTTTAAAAAAAATTGAGGAGGAATTAAAATGTTGAAAATTCAACCAAAGAAATTGCTGGCGTCGTTGCTGACTGCTGCTCTGGCAATTTCGATGTTTCCGATGGCGGCATTTGAAAATAATGTAAGTGCTGCTTCAAACGCTGTAGTTACAAATTATCTAAAGGATACTGATATAATTACAATATCACCGGCAGAAAATCGTAACGACAGTAACACCGGCACAAAAAGGCTTGCTGATTCTGATGGCTGGTCACTGACAGTGCAAAACAATAATTGTAATAATGGTGACGATTTACAGATGTGGCAGTATGGCGTATCTGACAAGTTAAGGGTGTGGCACTACAATAAAAATTCCAGTGCATCAGGTGCATTTTGGCTTTGTGCTGTAAACTGGCGTGAAACTCCAAGTCCACGTTTTGTTGACGTTGAGGGCAGAAAAAATAAAAATGGAGCAAATATTCATGTCTGGTCGCAAAGTAATCCGGATAACAAGGACTGGAACGGAAGTACAAAATGGCTTCAGCTTGTAGATGACGGCGATTCGGATCCGGAAACTTTCTATATAAAGAATGTAAAAACAGGAAAATTCCTTGCGCCGGAAAATTATTTTAAGAGTAAGAAGGATTATAAGGGCAGACAGTGTCTTGCCAAGGGAAAGAATACTGTTTTATCAGATCAGGAATTCAGCTGGAGAGTCGAGGTAATAAACCGTACTCCGGAATCTGTTAAAGGACAGAGGGAATGGATGAAAAAGATTAACGGTTCAACGCCTCTTTCGGCAATAAATATCCCAGGAACACATGATGCATGCACAGCAAATGTTGAAGGCTCATGGAACGAATCAAGCAATTTTATTGCATGCCAGAAATACTTCATTCCGGAACAGCTTGAGGTCGGCGTTCGTTCCCTGGATCTGAGAATGAAGTATAAAAAGAATGACGGACTTGTCATGATTCATGGTTCAAGTATTTATGTCTGCCATACAGAGGATACTTCTAATAGTGCAAGAAATATGAAATTTGACGATGTTATGGGTTATATGAAAAATTATCTGGCAGCTCATCCTTCTGAGACAATTATAGCAACATTTAAAAATGACGATGGTCAGGATTCAAAAACACTTGAAGAATTCAAAAAGGTTATCAGTAAGTACAGTGATATAATGTATAACTGGGATAACTTAGGAGAAAGTGAATCGCCTACTCTTGATCAGGTTCGTGGAAAAATCGTAGGATTCAGCCGTTTCAGCGGATGCAGCGGCGGGGTATATGGTCCGGATCTTTCTGAATGGGATAACAGATATAGTCCTGGTAAAAGTCATTATGCTCAGTTAATAAGCAATGAGGACGCAAAACCAGCGGTTTATACTCAGGATAATTATTCAACAAGCGCTTCACCAAAAATGGAATATGTCTATGATACGATAGCAGATGCAAACAATCAGCTCTCAAAGGTTTATTCAAATAAAGTATTCTTATTTAATTATACAAGCGCTATAACAGTTACGCCTTTGACTGTTGCTCAGATGGTTAATCAGTATATACGCACTGACGATGGAAACAAGAATTTCTATAATTATATAAGAAACAAAAAACGCCTTGGAATAATGACAATGGATTTCATTGATGCACAGATTGCCAAAATGATATATCAGTCAAATGGTACATACGGCGGAAATTCAAGCGAATATATGAATCTGAATAAAATAGGCACCTATAATTCCGTATATTCCACAAAGGCATTAGATGATAATACCTCGGTTTATGATGGTGAGGATTACAGACTTACTGTTACCTGGCCTACTCCGGACAGACTTATGTACGGATATTCACTTGGTGATGCCGGATTCAACGGCGGTTCAGCAACAGTTACATTGAGTGATGGAAGCGAATATGTTGCAGATGGAAAATTTGTTTTTAAGGATTCAGAGTTATATCCTTCTGTCGGCGATAGTGACAGCACACTGTATACTTTAACATTTGTACCAATTGATTCCGAATATCCTGTACTTGAAAAGCAGACTACCATAACTGTTGTTCAAAGACCGCTTGATGTATACATTGGTGATTATAAACAGCAGTACGGTGATACAGCTGAAAGCTGGCGTGATGTTGTTTCGGTTGTAGGACGTGTTGCAGAAAAGGACTGGGATCAGCTTTCAAAAATTAATATGTCTATAGAGAAAGATGGAATAGAAAACAAGCTTAACTTTAGCGGAAACACGAGAATAGCCGATATTCTGACGGCAGATCTTCCGGTAGGTACAAACGGTGCGGTATCCGTATCCTATGAAGGCAAGACAGTTACTGATTTCTCAAATTATGATATAGATGTACAGGCAAGCGGAACATGGGAAATCGTCCCAAGACAGCTTACAATAAACTGGAGCGGACAGTCACATTACCTTTCAGGAGATAAAATTGATGTTACTGCTGAAATCGGAAACATTTATAATAATGAAGATGTAAGTGTAAAAATAAGAACAGTGCAGGGCAAAACAAATAATGGAGTAACTGAATTTACTGCAAAGGCTTCTCTTGTCGGTAATGATGCGGCTAATTATGAATTGCCTGAAGATCTGTCAACATTTACATATACACTTTCTGCTGCCTCAAAGGTATTGACTGAACCTGATGTTCGTCTTTCGGAAACAACTTATATGTATGACGGCACAGAAAAAGTTCCGGCTGTATCAGTTTATGATAACGGAATGCTTGTACCGTCGGATGAATATACAGTGGAGTACTCAAATAATGTAAGGTCTGGTCTTGCTTCTGTTGTAATTACAGATAAAAGCGGCGGACATTATGATTTTGTGTTCTATGATAATAATGGTGAAGAAACAAATTCAATGACAGTAAATTACATTATTGAGGGCGATGGATCTGCTGAATACATTAATGGTGATATTTCAGGAAATGGTCAAATCGATTTATATGATGCTGTAATTATTTCTAAATACTTACTTGGTATGGTGGAATTAAGCGAAGAAGAAATACAGATTGCGGATTATAATGGAGATGGAAGTGTAGATCTTTATGATGCAATCGGTATTGCGGAATACTTGCTTGAAAATTTACAGAAATAATTTTTCAAGAAAATATTGTTAGTTAAAATCCCCGTATTCGTTAAGCGAGTACGGGGATTTTGTATAGCTCTGAGTATTATTTTTTCTTCACCGGAATCCATATCTCAGAATGATAGTTTTCATCCAATGTTTTTTGGGGATATTTTGAAGCGTCATCATACATTTCAATGCAATAGCCTGCTGCAAATTCATATTCCTTGAGTGCCGGAAGCCACTCGGAGAAAATTTTCTGATTTACGTCCTGCAATGCTTCAGGTACAGGACCATCGCATGAAAATACAGCCCATGTAAATTCCGGAATTGTCCTTGTAACAAACTCTTTTGGCATCTCCTTTGTCGGGTCATAAATGTCTGCAATCAGATATTCAAAATTGCTTCCACCCATTTCAGGGTCAATATTAATACCAAACATTCCGCAGATATATTTTCTGTTTTCACTTGCAAGGTGTTCGTCCCAGAATTCAGGAATGTCTTTTTTGCAGGTTTCGTGACTAAAAATTCTTGACGAACCGATTACTGTAAAGCTTTTCTTTTTTTCAATTTTGTAATTCATAAGATAGCCGCCTTTCAATGATATTTCGAGTTTCAGTGGGGCAAAGGTTTTTATCATAACATCGCCTTTGCGTACCATTGACGGTGTTACGCCATGAAATCTGGTAAATGCTTTTGTGAAGCTGTCAGGAGAATCATAGCCGAATTCCATTGCAACATCAATTATTCTTGTATCAGTTGCAGCAAGCTTGCTTCCGGCCAGTGCAAGCCGGCGGTTTCTGATATATTCCATAACGGAATAACCGCAAAGCATGCTGAATCCTTTTTGAAAATAGAACGATGACATAAATACATAATCTGCAACATCATCAGCTGTAATATTTTCAGTTATGTGTTCTTCTATGAAGTTTATCGCATTCTGTATTGCGCCAGCCCATTCCATTGTCCATCACCTCCGCTGTAACTATAGTATATCATAAAATATCTTCCGTGTCCCGACTTTTTTTGTTTTGTTGTGTCTGTTTATTTAATGTATTCCATTACGTTGATGTTTGTCTGGGATCGTAGTAATCTAATTGTATTTATAAAAGTATAAAAAGCAAATTTTACTTAACATTACATTGCTTAAAAGGAAGAAACGCACAAAAAATCTTTTCATTTTTGTATATTTTGTCTATTGCATAATTTTCCTGAAAGGTATATAATATGTTTAAAGAGGAAATACATGGAGTGATTTCCTAATTTAAAAATGTCTGGTTTTCAATTATTATGCAGTTTACATGTGGCAATCTTAATCTTTAATTTAAGGAGGATGATTTTATGAAAAAGAAATCAAAAATTTTAGTGTCCGTTCTTTCAGCGGCAATGATGATGACAAGTCTTATGATGCCTGCTTCTGCCGGACTGGAGGGTGAAAAGACCTACTACAAAAACGTGACTAAAGACGATACAGTAGTTCCGGTTCAGGTTCATGAATTACTGACATACGCAGGTGTAGTCGTTACAATGCCCGATAATACTGTTCCGACACCAGAAAAACTCGGAGTTGACTGCAATATAAAAGAATATATGGCGGAAAATTATGAGAAACTTTATGAAAAGCTTGGCGATAATATCGGATGGGGCTATGAACAAATGACATCGCCTGACGAAAATCAGTATCTTCTTAACACAAGCCAGATCATGAGTGAAGATGAAGCAATTGATTACTGCAAAAAGCTTGTAATTCGTGGCATTGTTAAAAATGCTGAAGTCTTGTATGTTCATCAGGTTAGCAACGGGTACATTGATGAAGTTGATGGTAAAGTATCAATCAGAATGACCTATAATAAGGATTATGATGTTTCTGGTTTAAGCATTAATGATTATCCGGAAATCAAAGAAATGCTTAAATTTTCGGATTACGAAATTGAATTTAGTCATGCTGATACATATCCACAATCAAACCCGGAAGCAAAATTGACTTTAGATATTGATTCATCTTCATACAACAATAATGGAAAGTATGACTATGTTTCTATTTTAAATGATGTTCAGGCATTAGAAAAGGTTATGCTTGAAAAATATGATGAGCTTTCGGCCTTCTATCTGGAATTTTATCATGAATATTCTTACGACGAATCTGATGCGGTTTACTTTATTGAACCAACCTGGGGCGATGCAACAAACGATGACAAAATCGACCTCTACGATGCAATTGAAATTTCAAAATACATCATGGGCAGCTCAGACCTTGACGAAGATACAGTCCTCCTTGCTGACATAAATCGTGACGGCAAGACTGATATATATGATGTAATTGAGATTGCTAAGATGATGATTGAAGAGAAATAAGCGGGTAAATTGCGTTAACTGTACAGCTGATGTGGTAAAAAAGAAAAGTATGTAATATTGCACGTCCTATACTTGTCATTATGGCATGTATGGGACGTGCTTTTCAGCTGTCTGACAGCATAAGCCGGAACAGAGCGATTTGAAAATTTATCTGTTGACAAAATTCGATTAAAGATGTATAATGTAAATAAGAAAAAAATTCGCCTTATCAAGAGTGGTGGAGGAACAGGTCCTGTGAAGCCCGGCAACCTGATTGATTTTTCAAGAAAGGTGCTAATTCCTGCGGTTAATTCCGAGAGATGAGGATTTTTATTAAAAAATCACAGCGTTCGGGAGTTCCGGACGCATTTTTTGTCTTTATAAATAATAAATTTGGTGAAGGTTTTCTAAAATTTTGAAAGGAGTGCTGATTTTAAGGCGGTATTGCAAGTTTGTTAGTTACATCATATGAAAATTATGCGGTATTGTCTCAGCAAAAAACTATGGCAGAAAAAATTAAAAAGTTTTTTACGTCAGAGTCCGTAACAGAGGGACATCCTGACAAGATCTGTGATCAGATCTCAGACGCTGTTCTTGACGCTCTTCTTGAACAGGATCCGGATTCGAGAGTTGCGTGTGAAACAGTTTGCACAACCGGTATGATTATGTGTATGGGCGAAATAAGCACAAAGGGTTATGCAGATATTTCTAAGATTGCAAGACAGGTTGTTGTTGATATCGGTTATGACAGAGCAAAATTTGGTTTCGATGGCTACACATGTTCTGTGCTTACAACAATTGATGAGCAGTCAGGCGATATAGCAATGGGCGTAAACGAGGCTTTAGAAGCAAAAGAGGGCGAGATGGACAACGACTCAACTGGTGCGGGGGATCAGGGTCTTATGTTTGGTTACGCATGCAACGAAACTCCTGAGCTTATGCCTATGCCGATTTCTCTTGCACACAAGCTTGCATTAAAGCTTACAGAAGTCAGAAAGGACGGTACACTGCGTTATCTTCGTCCGGACGGCAAAACTCAGGTAACAGTTGAGTATGACGAGGGCAAGCCGGTAAGAATTGAAACTGTTGTTGTTTCATCACAGCATGCGCCTGAAATTTCACTGGATCAGATCAAGAAGGATATTATGGATTATGTTATAAAGCCTGTTGTACCAGCAGAGCTGCTTGATGAAAATACCAAGTATTACATAAATCCTACAGGAAGATTCGTTATCGGCGGACCTCAGGGCGACAGCGGTCTTACGGGCAGAAAGATAATCGTTGATACCTATGGCGGATATTCACGTCATGGCGGCGGCGCTTTCTCAGGAAAGGACCCGACGAAGGTTGACCGTTCTGCCGCTTATGCTGCAAGATACATCGCAAAGAATATTGTTGCAGGAGGTCTTGCAGATAAGTGTGAGGTTCAGCTGGCTTATGCTATTGGAGTAGCAAGACCGGTTTCAATTCTGATTGACACATTCGGCACAGGAAAGGTTGACGAAAACAAGCTTTCAGCAGCGGTTGACAAGGTATTTGACCTCAGACCGTCAGCAATTATAAAGATGCTTGACCTGAAAAAGCCACAGTACAGAAAGCTTGCTGCATATGGTCACATGGGTCGTGAGGATCTTGGCGTTGCATGGGAAAAGACAGATAAGATTGACGCCATCAAAAGTGCTCTTGCAGAGCTTTAAAATTGAATAAATGCTTGCCGCCGGGTAAGCTTCGCAGTGTTGGATTCGTATCGTTAGGCCATTGAAGATACGGTTTCAACACTGCTTTTTTATTATTTTAAGGAGGATTTTTATGAAAAACTTAGTAAATTACTTTTCAAAAGGTGAGCTTCTGCTATGGAGTATTTCAACGCTGCTCATAATTGTATTTTTCATGTTTTTTGATCGTGAAAGCTACCTTACACTTACAGCTTCTCTGATAGGAGTAACGGCGCTTATTTTCAATGCGAAGGGGAATCCTTTCGGTCAGGGACTTATGGTTGCTTTTAGTGTAATTTACGGAATTATTTCATTTACATTTTCTTATTATGGCGAGATGATAACTTATCTTGGTATGTCAGCGCCTATGGCTGTTTTTGCTCTGATATCATGGCTCAGAAACCCGTATAATGGAAACAGATCAGAGGTCAGGGTTAATCATGTTAGAAAGTCTGAGGTAATATTTATGCTTTTGCTTTCGGCAATCATCACCATATTTTTTTATTATGTGCTGAGATATTTCAATACTGCAAATTTGATACCGAGCACAATTTCAGTTACAACAAGCTTTATTGCGGTTTATCTTACATTTCGCAGAAGTGAATATTTTGCGTTGTGGTATGCTGCGAACGATGTGGTTCTGATAATTCTCTGGACAATGGCGACAATTTCCGATATAACATATATTTCAGTAATAGTGTGCTTTGTAATGTTTCTGATAAATGACCTTTATGGATTTGTTAACTGGTCAAGGATGAAGAAAAGACAGTTGGCGGAGTAGGGTGATTTGGTGAGTTGTAATTTATATTATATGTAAAATTTAATTTTGTAAAAACATTAACAAAAGGTGAAAAAGA
>CAKSJL010000070.1 GCA_934463345.1 uncultured Oscillospiraceae bacterium
ACAGAGGAAGATAAAAATCTTTTTGGTTTTAAGGAACTTTCAGACCATGGACTTGAGATTGAAAATATTCACCAAAGCAATAGGCTTTATGCAACTGGATCATACATTGAATATGAAATAACGTATGACGCAGATAATTGTTGGGATTTCTATGAAAATCTTTGCAGCATATTTGACGAGGTTAAGGCTAACAATGCAGATGATGAGAATTTTGAGGACATTAGCGTTCAATGGATTGCACCAATAACCGCAAACTCAGGAAATGGTTTGTACAGTGTTGAACCAACCTGGGGCGATGCAACAAACGATGACAAAATCGACCTCAACGATGCAATCGAAATTGCAAAGTACATCATGGGCAGTTCAAATCTTGACGAAGATACAGTTCTCCTTGCTGACATAAATCGTGACGGCAAGACTGATATCTATGACGTTATCGAGATTGCGAAAACACTTTTGTCATAAGTTGAAAATATCAAAGGCATAAAAAATCTTAAGAAATAAGAAAATTTCTGAGATAAATATGCCACATTAAAAAGTTTATAATGCAGACATTCATATAATATTTTGTTTCTCAAGAGTTTACCTCTCTTTATTATGTAAAATTTATCTGATATGTCTGCATTGTAATATAAAAAGAAAAGCATGTTTATTTAATTTTAGTAATTAAGATTGCAAAAGCTATCATGTAAAGTCTATTATCAAATTTTTCCGGACATAAGAACCTCATCCCTCTGTAGTTGCAGAGGGATGAGCTTTGGGACGATGAGAACGATCCTCAAGCGATTTCAGGGTACTATCATATCGATTTTTCTATCGATAAATAAACTGACGGCTTACGTTACATCTTATGGCAGCTGCTGTTACTCCTTTTTCAAAGAATATTCAATTATTGCTTGACGTCGACGGATAATCTGTGTTACAGTATTCATAGCGGATTGGTTAACCTCCTGTTGCTTTTATCTTCGTAACTTAACTGTTACCCTTCTATTGTAAACCTACAATCTCCTTTTACTGCGTTGTAAAACAAATTGATTTCAAATTTAAAATGTGGTATACTATTTATAATAAAAATAATACGGAGGTGCTGCAAATGGGAATACTATTGAATCCAGATAACATTGATTTTTATAATGCTGTAAATTATTCTGAACTGTATGTTGATAAGACAGAGCTTATTAAGTATACAAATAGTGTTTTATTTGGTGAACAAAAATACATCTGTGTAAGCCGTCCAAGACGTTTCGGAAAATCAATGGCGGCAAATATGCTGACTGCCTACTATAGTCGTGGCTGTGATTCAAGGGAATTGTTCAGCAAGTACAAAATTGCCAAAGCTGATTCATTTGAAAAGCATCTCAATAAGTATAATGTCATTCATATCAATATGGTAAACTTCCTGTCACATGGAAATACCATGACAGAGGTAATAAGCTACCTTGAACGAAGAATCATTCATGAGCTGAAACGTGAATACGGTGATGTTGAATGCTTTGACTGGAATGACCTTATTTCGGTTTTAGAAGATATTTTTGCTGAGAAAAAAACGCCCTTTGTGTTCATCATAGACGAATGGGACTGCATATTTCGCCGACATAAAGAAGACAACGATTCACAAACAACTTACCTTAATTTTCTTCGTGATTTGCTAAAAAACAAGAGTTATGTTGCCCTTGCGTACATGACAGGAATTTTGCCGATAAAGAAATACGGTGAACATTCAGCGATAAATATGTTTACTGAAATTTCCATGACTAATGCAAGAGAATTAGCTGAATTTACAGGCTTTACAGAGTCAGAAGTTCATGAATTGTGTGAGCGTTATAATATGCCATTTGATGAAACAAAACGCTGGTATGACGGATACAATTTGAAAGGAATGTCAATATATAATCCGAGATCTGTTGTTATGTCAATGACAGGACATGATTATGACAGCTATTGGACTTCAACTGAAACATATGAAGCACTGAAAGTCTATATTGAAATGAATTTTGAGGGCTTAAAAGATAAAATTAAAGAGCTTATTGCCGGAGAAAAAATCGAGATAAATCCCGCAAAATTCCAAAATGATATGACAACGTTTTACAGTGCTGATGATATTCTGACCTTGCTTGTACATCTTGGCTATCTGACATACGATTTCTATACCAAGCAGGTCTGGGTTCCAAACAGCGAAGTGGCACAGGAATTTATCAATTCTATTGAGGACGGCGGCTGGGAAGAAGTAATGCGTTCAATCAGAGCATCTGATGAGTTGCTCAAAGCCACACTCGAATGCAATGAGGAGAGAATAGCTGAACTCATTGAGCAATCGCACCAATATAACACTTCCATATTAAAGTATAATGATGAAAATTCGCTGTCTTGCGTTCTTTCCCTTGCATACTACTCTGCAAGAAAAAGTTACGTCATTGAACGTGAGTTACCAGCCGGAAAAGGTTTCGCAGACCTTGTTTTTAAGCCAAGAAGTAATAATACCAATCCTGCAATGATTGTAGAACTTAAGTACGATGGTTCGGCTGAGGGAGCAATTGAGCAGATAAAGAACAAGCAGTATACTGATTGTCTGAAGGATTATTCCGGTGACGTGCTTCTTGTCGGTATAAATTATGATAAGGAATCAAAAAATCATTACTGTAAGATCGAGAAGTTTACCAAATGATATGCAGCGTGGTCTGTTGCTTAACAAATAAAAAAATAAAACTGCGGATTTTTACCCCGCAGTTTTTCTTATACACTATTTAAGTATTATTATTTTTGAATTAGCATTCTTTTCATCAGGCACAGATCAAATACATCTATCATGCCATTCTCATACAGATCACCGGATTTCCAGTTTGTCAGATCGTCCATTCCCAGCAGCCATTTCTGCATCTGGATCACATCGGATACGGTAAATTCTCCGTCTGAATTGACATCACCTGTAACCGATTCCGACTGCTTTACAGCAAATACCGTATAACCTACGCATCCGCTTGACTGTCCGTTTGCGCCGAGAACAACGGTCTCATTTTTGGCAGCGTTTTTGCTGTATACATAAAACAGAACACCTTTGCTGTTTTCAATAGTTATATCGGTTTTCGTCCATGATGAAAGCCATGCAGGAACAGTTGCAACCCGCGCATCCAGCGCAACATAAACGGTTATATCTTCTGCTGCTGTGAATTCGGCGAGATTATCTGTATAGTTTTTAGAATCACAGGCAGTCTGAATGTATTCCACACCGGCAAGAGGCGCAGGGAGAACAGAATAAGTAACGTCTGTACGGTCGCCATACATCTCGCTGCCGACTTGTATTTCTTTATAAATACTCCAGTTGCCGGAGTTTTCAGTATCGTTTACAATAAGATTTTTTATCAGATCTCCATTGAGAGAAATTGCTTCACGCCCGAATACAAAATTGTTCAGGTTAAAGAGATAACCCTCTCCGCCTGTGAATTTCAGGTAAATTGTATGCTTACCGGATATCAAAGCTGTATTGCATGAAACGTCTGTCCAGTTCTGCCAGCCGTCTGTCGGGTCAATACTGCATTTTGCTACAGGTGTCTCGTCCAGACTGTCAATATAGACTTCGATGGTACTGCCTTCCTGACCGCCTGCTACACGAGCCGTAAAGCTTTTTGCGCCGTCCTCAAAATCAACATTGCGGAACATGATATAATCGCCGTTTTCAATGTAGCCTATATCCTGTCCTCCCTCAGAGCAATCTTCTGTCCTGACGCCACTCTGTTGGTCAAAGTTTTCCGCTTCAATAGTTGAAAAGGCTGAAATCGGTTCGATGGAAGCTGTTTCCGGTGAAAGGGTAACTACGCCTTCTGGAAATGAATCAACTGTCAGGTCGTTTATGTAATACTCGATATTGGTGTAGCCCTGACCGCAGTAATCGCCGTTTGCGTCAGAGGGATCATCAGGATCAAGACCTCGTGCAAGTTCCCATTCGTCAGGCATACCGTCATTGTCCGTATCAGTAATAGTCTTTTCAAGTACAGCCGACGGATATTCATAAGTTACTCCGCACTGGATATTGTAATTATCAAGGTTTGATTGTGAAGCATCATATTGGGAAGTACCACTGCATGATCCTGTGCCGTTTTTTGTTTCCTCTGCACACTGACGGTCAATGGCAGTGCGCTTGTCAGAGGCAATACCGTTTCCTGCAAAGCTTATAACATGCTCATAGGAGGCTTCGGCAGACTCCGCATCATTTACGGAAGAAACATCCACGCCGTTTATAATTGTCTGAAAAGGTGTTGAAGAATAAAGATCATACTTGGTGATTCCTATACTTTCCTTGACAGAAACTCCTGACCAGTTGTCATTTGTGATCTCATTGAGTGAACCGTCCTTGTTGATAAGGCGGTTGCCATCGCAGTAGACCTTAAAATTTTTCGGAGAGGTGCTGCTGTCAACGCTCATCCAGTGATATCCGCCTGTTGTGGAGTTTCCTGCTTTAAGCGTATTGTTGACATAATTTAAGTGACCTATTGTGCCGTAAGCTGTCTGGTAGCCCCAGTCGTAAATAATGTTGTTAGTAAAGTCGGCAGTATAAGTACCCTGAATCTTTCCACGAAAATTTCTGGATACATTGTGTATGATAAGATTATGGTCAAATGTGAGATTTCCCTTGCCCATCATAATACCAAAGCCATGAAGTCCTTTTGAGTGTCCGCCCCACGAATCAGCAGGACCTATTACAGAATACTGAACGGTGTAGTTCATATTGTTTGAATAAAGTCCCCATTGTTCGTCTGTTGTCCAGCCCATGGAACAGTGGTCGATAATGGAGTTTGAGCCTGCTGCACCGCCCCATGCGTCATTTCCTGAGCTTGTTGATGCGTAAGGACCGGGACGGGAACTGATATAGCGGCAGATGATGTTATCTCCTGACATGCCCATTTTGTAGTTTTTCAGTGTAATGCCTGAACCTCCGGGTGCAGTCTGACCTGCAATAGTTATATTGCGCTGACAGAGAATATTGCTTTTTAACTCAATAGTACCGCTTACATCGAAAACAACAATACGGTTGGACTTGCTTACGGCATCACGGAAAGAACCTGTTCCGCTGTCATTGAGATTAGTGACATGATACACTTCTCCTCCACGTCCGCCTGTTGCATAGCGTCCTCCGCCTACGGCTCCCGGAAATGCAAGAACATTGCTGGCAGCGACTGCTTTAAACTCTTTCAACTGTGAAGAAACAGGTGCGGACGAAAGCATTGTGACTATTCCGGTCAGTGCAGCGATAGTTCTGCGGATTGCTTTTTTCATAGTTGTCTATCTCCTTTAAAGTTCATAATATGTATAAATTCCGGCAGGGAATTTCGTTATTTCACCAATCAGGAATTGTTGTAACAAAACGGCATCCGAAACATTTAACTGATCGTCGCCATTGATGTCCGATGCGGCAAATGTCTTTGAATCGACTGATATTTCGGACAAAAGTTTTCGTTTCATGGAAACAAGGTCAAATACATCTATACTGCTACTGAAATCCAGATCTCCGACAATAACCTGTCCTGTTGCCTTTTCTTTTCCGAAAACAAAATGGTTCAGATTCATCAGATAGCCGTTGCCGCCGGTAAATTTCAGATACAGGTCATGTATACCCGTAATTTTCTGAATATTGCAGATCGAGTCCGTCCATTTCTGCCAGCTGGAGGATTCTGACGGATAGCAGATACCTATTGGTGTTCCGTTCATATCATCTGCATATATTTCAATTTTTGCATTTTCTCCTGAACCTGCTGTTCTTGCACAGAAAGATAACGCTCCATCTTCAAAGTCAACATTTCGGAACATGATGTAGTCTCCATTTTCAATGTATCCGACATTCTGTCCGCCCTCAGAACAATCCTCTGCTTTTATGCCGCTCTGTTCGTCAAAATTCTCAGCTTCTATGGTTTCAAAAGCTGAAATTGAAGATACTGTGCCGTTGTACTCAACAGGATCTCCGGCAAGTTCGTTAAGGTACATTTCCACATTGGTGTAATCATCGGCAGAAAGTGTTATTTTATTGCCGTCTGATGCGTCATTCGGATTCAGACCATGAAGTGTTTCCCATTCGTCCGGCATACCGTCATGGTCGGAGTCTGTTGGTGCCGTACCTCCCTTGAAGTTTGAGCTGTTTGGATATCCGCCCACATCATTCTGACTGTCGATTATGCCCTTCAGTCCCTGTTTGCTGCCTGTGTAGGTATATTTGCTCTTAGTGACTTCCTCAATATAGCGTGAATCAATATAGTCCCAGCCTGCCGCAGAAGTACCGCCTGCGCCAACGCTGGAAACAACGCTTTTATATGCGTCATCTGCCGACTGTGTATTCACATATGACTCAAAGAACGGCGTATCACTTCTGACATCTTCATTAGTGGAATTCTTTCCGCCGGACTTTGCTCTTCCCTTATCCCATGCATTATCTGTAGTATCCAAAAGAACCGTACCGTCATAGCCTATCATCTTGTTTCCTGAAACGTACATCATCTGCATGTCATTAGTTCCAAGCTCATTGCCGTCTGTTGAGACGATATGAAGGTTTTCGTTGCTCTCAGCGCCGGCTTTGTAGTAGTTGCCGACAAAATTAAGTCGCCTTACTCCGCCGTCAGTGGTTCTGTCTCTCCAGTTATACACGACATTGTTTCTGATGTCCAGCTGTCCGCCATAGGTTTTTGCGTCCTGTTCCATAGCTCCGGCAAGAGACCAGTTACGGCCTGTGCAGTCTATCAGCAGATTGTGGTGGAAACTTCCGGTATATCCGCCTATGGACGCTGCAAACGCATGAGTTTCAGTGCCATCCCTGTTCCCGTCATAATGAACAGAGTCGTGCAGCGATTCGCCTATGATGTTCCACTGAAAAGATATATTCTGCGCACTTCTTGAGCTAAAGCCCTCGTCAGTTGCCCATGAAATGGAGCAGTGATCTATAATTGACTGGTTACAGCTTGCAAGTCCCATGCCGCCTGTAGATGTGCCGTTGGTGTCACCCACACGGACACGGATATCACGGATAACAACATCAGAAGAACCCAGTGCGCCGAAGTCATAATTGATAAGCGTGATACCGTCTCCAGGAGCTGTCTGACCGGCAATGTAAACATCACCGCCGTCTTCGGGAATGCACAGCCTGCTTTTCAGTTCAATAACGCCCCCGACTTTAAACACAACGATTCTCGGACCCTTTTCCACTTCAAGCGCCTGACGGAGACTTCCTTCACCGCTGTCATTGAGATTTGTAACTTCAACGACACGACCACCTCTGCCGCCTCTTGCAAAGCGTCCATAGCCCTCAGCTGTCGGGAATGACAGCCTGTTTACCATAAAGGAATAAACAGCGCCTTTTACGATTCCGCTGTCTGTTACCTCGTCTACTCTCCAGTAATATGTATTCAGTGAGGAATAGCTGTCATCAAGGGCATAGGAGGTTTTTGTCTGATTGCACTTAAATTCAGGGGAATTTGTGTCTGCATTGAAAACGCTGTCAAAGTCCGTACCGATATACACGTTATGGCTTAATGCGTTTTTTCCAGCTGTCCATGAAAGACCATCTTCAATATCAATATGCTTGTTCTGGTCAGTGGGTGAGATTCTTGAAATTCCGTTAAACGGATCGGCTCCATCAATTTCAAAGCCGTTGAGCCATGCATTATTCTGAGTACCATTTCCCTCCGGCGTTATAAGAATCGTGACTGTCTCTCCGGCGGAAACTTTAAAAATTGAGTAGGACATTCCGGCATCATCCTCGTTTGTAACCCTTGTGGGGCAGGGTACGCCGGAAGCAGTTTTATTGCCGTTTATTGTAATGGAAACTGAGCTTGCTGAAGTATTGTCCACACAGCTGTGCCATGTTTTCAGAGAATGTGTTCCAGCCGAAAGACCTGAGATCTCAAGCTTTATCACACCTCCGTTATCCCCGTCCTGAATGGTAACGCCGTCCATGGTAAGATAGGGATATATGCCGCTTTGCAGCTGTAATATCTTGCAGTTTACGCTTCGGATATTTCCGCCCACACTTCCGCCGTTGCTGAGTGTATATGTGACATTATTGAATTCGGCAGATGCGCTTGAACCTCCTGCAACTATCCAGTTCTGCGCATTTTTTGAATAGGAAGCCTTTCTGCCGTCATTGGCGTTTATGTCCACTACAATACGGGGATCACCTGACGATCCGGCAGATGCGCCGCTGTCTGCAAACAGAGTTGAAGTGTAATCAATTCCCGCTGCACAAACTGACAATGCAATCAGGGAAGCTACACATTTTTTAAATGCTTTTTTCATATTGTCCTCCTGAAATTATATGGTGTCATCTTTTAGGTGTGCCGAGCATTATATACATTGTTATTATACATCCTTGTATACTTTTTGTCAATATTTAATATATTGGTTAAATTAGATGTCCTTTTTTTACTGTATTGTAAAACAAATTGCTTTCAAATTTAAAATGTGGTATACTATTACCAATAAAGCAAGCCCAGATTCGGTGGAA
>CAKSJL010000071.1 GCA_934463345.1 uncultured Oscillospiraceae bacterium
AATCAAAACCCTTTGACATTCTCCTTGGGGCAGAAAATGTGCTTTTTGCAGCCAGAACCTGAACTTCAGCAAGTATCGGTCTTAATCCTTCCATGGTACATGTTACACATGTGCCTGAAACCCCTTCCGGTCTGCCAGAAAGGAGCATCTGCGATGGATTCTCAACCTCCGAAAGACCCTTGTCAAGCATTTCAAAAACACCTATTTCATTTGTAGAACCGTATCGATTCTTTACAGTCCTTAAAATACGGCAGGTAAGATTGCGTTCACCCTCAAAATACAAAACTGCGTCAACTATATGTTCCATAACCTTAGGACCAGCTATTGCACCATCTTTATTTACATGCCCTACTATTATAACCGGAATTTCGTTATCCTTTGCCATATGCATAAAAAGATTTGTGCATTCTCTTACCTGAGTAAGACTGCCAGGACTTGAAGTTATTGAGGTAATACTCATTGTCTGAATCGAATCAATGATAACTATATCAGGTTCAGCAGAGGTTATTGTATCACATATTGCCTCTGCATCAGTAACTGTAAGTATGTAAAGACTTTCGGAATCAACCCCAAGCCTGTCAGCACGAAGCTTTATCTGTCTGGCAGATTCTTCTCCTGATACATATAAAATGGAGTAATTTTCTCCAAGATACTGACAGACCTGAAGCAGAAGCGTACTTTTTCCTATACCAGGTGCACCGCCAAGCAGTACAAGAGATCCCTTTACAAGTCCGCCGCCCAGAACACGATCAAGCTCGCCTATTCCGGTTTTATATCTGACATCGCTGTCGGTATCTATCTCTGAAAGTTCCATTATTTTATCCGTCAGATCATTTCTCTTCCTGACAGTACCCGTCTTTACTGAAACAGCCTGTTCCATCTCCTCAAAGGTATTCCACTCTCCGCATTCCGGACAACGGCCATTCCATTTTGCGCATTCATATCCGCATTGATTGCAGACAAATATAGTTTTTGGTTTTGCCATTTTTACATCCTTTCAAAAATCAAAGTTTAGGCAATACCGCACAAAGATTGTGTGGTATTGCTTTTATTTATTTTTTGAAGTAAACTCATTAACTGCCGCAAAAATACTGAACGCAAGCTGTTTCTGATAATCCTCGTCTTTCAGCTTTTCCGCTTCATCAGGATTAGAGAGAAATCCGCATTCTGCCATCACAGTAGGATTATTGCTGAAATAGCAGAGAAACAATTCCTTTCCGCAAAGCTTGATTTCACGATCATTTTCCGGCTGGAGATATTCAACGATTTTCTCCTGCATCTTCTGAGCCAGATATTTGCTCTGTTTGTTCGTATCAGAATAAAACATCTGTGCTCCGCTGTATTTTGGATCTGTAAACTGGTTCTGATGAATAGATATACATATTGCATTCGGATATTTGTTGAAAATTTCAAGTCTGTTATCCATATCAGAACTCTTCTGATTGGCAATGCCCTCTATTCCGTCATCGTGAATTGAACGATCCTCATATCTTGTAAGCTCAACATCGTATCCGCTTATTTCAAACATCGCTTTCATACAAAGAGCAATGTTAAGGTTTATTCCCTTTTCCGGAACACCATCAGCAGAAGAACATCCCCCATCAATTCCTCCATGACCTGCGTCAATGACAATAATCGGTTTATCGCTCTGAACCGAACCTATAGCCGGGAGAGCTTTATTCTCCATGTAATGGTATGAACCGAAAATCACTCCGCAGCATACCACCGCTGCTGACAACGTGACAGTCAGTCTTGCGATAATCTTCCTGTTTGTTTTTTTCATATAACTCACCTGCTTTTAAATAAAACTTGTCTGTTAATGCTTATGAAAAAAACAATAAAAATATTCCATTAAAGCAATTTCTGAATGTTAAATCTCATCTGTCAATCAAATTATAATGCAATTACTATAATAAAGAAATTTCAATATCCGCATTTTAAAACATGATATCCTGAAAATTTTCATTTTTTTCTTGAAATAAAAACGTTAAGATATATCATACTATTTATGTAATGAAAAATCATTTGCTGGCAGAATAATTTTACAGCAATATTCTCAGGGAGGAAAACATGATCAGAAAGGTTCACTGCGAAAAGAAAACGAAAATATACATTCCCAAAACTGTTAATCCACAGATAATATCCTACAGATCTGCCGAAAGTATTCAGCAGGTTGTAAAAACGGATAATACATCCGGAAGTACAGCAAAATAATTCTGCATTCAGGAGAACGTTTTAAAGCGTCCCCCTGTTTTAGAGCCTGTTCAGTATATTTTTATGTGTGGATTTTCGAGCATGATTTTGTCAGTGACAAGGAAAAAGTCCAAAGGCATACTGTCGTATGGCAAGGATTTTTGACGCAGTTAAAGGCGAAATCTTCCGAAAAGACGTGCGGAAAAGATACTGAACAGGCTCTTTATCTTGAAACTGTTTTCTTTAAAAATCCGACAAAAGTAAATACCAGAAATACAGCAACATTTACAATAACAACGCTTGCACCCGGCGCTGTATCGAAGAGCAGAGAAACAAAAAAACCTATCAGGAAACAAATTACAGACACAACCGCCGATGAAATGACGACCGCCTTAAAGCTCTTAAATACTCTCATTGAAGTTATTGCCGGGAAAATAATGAGACTGGATATAAGCAAAGCGCCCATCATCATCATTCCTAAAACAACTGTTACTGCCGTAAGCAGTGCTATAAGCATATTATATGCATTCACTTTTACTCCGGATGCTCTTGAAAAATTTTCATCAAAAGTAACTGCAAAAATTCTATTGTAAAATACTATAAAAGTGACAAGTACAAGCACAGACAAGACAACACTCAGTACAACATCATCTTTATCCATAGCAAGAATACTGCCGAACATATAATGGCTTACATCATTCGTAAGTCCGGCTTTGGAGGATACAAGTATTCCTATTGCAAGAGCTGTTGTGGAAAAAACCGCAATTGCCGAATCGCCTTTCAACTTTCCGTTGTTGTTCATTCTGAGAATTATAAACGCCGCTGCAATTACAACGGGTAAAGCAAATTTCAGTGGTGCAAGATTCATAACTGCCGCAACCGACAACGCACCATAACCAACGTGAGAAAGTCCGTCACCTATCATGGAATACCGCTTCAAAACAAGGCTTACTCCCAGAAGCGCTGAACACAAAGTAACGGCTACTCCTCCTATCAGTGCAGGCAGCAAAATAAACTTTACAAATTCCGGCGTCATCATCGACATTAGTTCATTAATCATTTTTTAGTTAAGAGCCTCCGACAGATTAGTATAATTCTGATTCATAAGATCAACATAGCTTACACCATTCTCAAAATCTTCTTTTGAGATGTTATGGCAGGAATGAAACAGAAGTGTTTTTACTCCGGAAGCGTTTGCAATCTTATCTGCAATTGTTCTTGTTGAAAATTCAATGTAAAATACAGCCGGTATGCTTTCTTTTTTTACAATATCTATCAGTGAAGAAATTGTAGCCGGACTTGCCTCAGTTTCAGAGCTGCATCCTGAAAACGCCGCATGCCACTCCAGACCGTAATCTTCTGCAAAGTATACGAGAGGAAACCTGTCACCAAAAACTACAGTTTTTCTTTTGGCGCTGTTAATCATATCAGTAAATTTCCCATCAAGTTCTGAAAGTTTTTGAGAATAATTATCTGCATTTTTGCGGTAAATATCCTCATTTTCATTATCAGCTTCACATATTGCATTACATATTTCATTAAGAAGAATCTCAGAATTACGGATTGATGTGAAAATATGTTCATCATATTCAATTTCGTCATGAGAATGTTCATCATGTTCTTCCTCAATCGGAGTCACATAATCCATAAGCCTTACAACTTTCAGCTCCTTGTTCTGAACAGAATCAAGCAGCTCGTCTGCCCATACTTCAGATTCTCCGCCGATATATATAAACACATCTGCTTTCTGGATTTTTGAAATGTCCTTAGGGGTTGGTTCATAGGCATGGCTTTCAGAACCAGGCATTAAAAGAAGCTCAACGTTTGCATTATCCCCTGTTATCTGCCTTGAAAAATCATACTGAGGAAACAATGTTGTTACAATATTCAGCTTATCGTTTTCACTTTGCTGTGCCGTACACGATGAAAAAATTATCATTGAAATCACAGCAATCAGCAAAAATATTTTATTGAATCTTTTTTTCACAATCTTCACACTTTCCGTACAAAACTGTTTTTGAATTATCAACCTTAAATCCATGATGCTCAAAAATATGTGCATTAAGCGACTTCATATATGAACAGTCAATATGTATAAGCCTTCCGCACTCGACGCATTTCAGGTGAAAATGTTCGTGACACTCCTCATTGTTTTCAACATACTGGTAACACGCTCCTGTTTTTTCATCAAGATAAAACTTCCTCACAACACTGCTGCTTACAAGCTTATCAAGATACCTGTAAACCGTTGCAGATCCGACCGATTCATTTGTATCGTTTAAAAATGAAATTATTTCAGCAGCAGTAACATGCTTGTCGCTATTTTCTTTCAAAAAATTAAGTATTTTTTCTTTTTGCTTGGTTTTATAATCTGATGGTCTCATCTTTTCACATCCGTCCAAATCTAAATTAATAACCATTTTCAATTTTATCATAAACTCATGTTTTTGTCAAGGAAAAAGACCGACTTTTTCAAGTCGGTCTTTAAACTTATCTATATACGAAAAATATTACTTTTTATGAACAAGCCTTTCAGCTTCCTGAAACGAATCACCAAGCCCGTCAATCATCGGAATTATCTCATGCAATGTTTCAGGACTCATTTTTACTTTAGCCTTAACAATCATTCTGATAAAATAATCATAAAGCGAGTGCAGATTAGAAGAAATTTCAACACTTCTGTCAAGTGATGCATTAAGATAATTTACAATTCTCTGTGCCTTGTAAAGTGCTTCTTCCACTTTATCATTTTGATTTTCTTCCATGTACATCACAGCCGTATTCAAGTGTTTTGAACATCCTCTGAACAGCTGAACAACAAGCTCGCCCTGCGTCATCGTCATAATTGACTGCTTTTTATATTCCTCATAAGGATTAACTGCTGGCATTTAATATCCCCTTCCGATTGTTATCCCATCATATTGGTAAGCCATGAACTTTGACTATCCATGTTTGCCAGTGCGGTTTCCATCGCATTGAACTGATTCCAGTATCTTTCCTTGCGCTTTTCATAGAGCTGATTGAGCGTTTCAAGTCTCTTTGCAATTGAATCAAGCTTATCCTGAATTGAGTTATCCTTTTCAGTACCCTTTCCGATAACACCGGCAAGTGATACAAGTGAACCAGGACTACCTGAACTTGTGCTTGCAGCTCTGTCACAAATTTTATTAAGTCTTGTAGCAAGCCTGTTATCGCCAACAAAAATTTCTTTAACTGCCTCCGCATCAGTCTGAAGTGCACTCTTGAGTTTATCTTCATCAATGCTGAGTTTGCCGTAATCAGACCACTGTGAGCTTGAATTTATACCAATATTGGAAAGCACAAGCTTTGTACCAGTATTAGTATACATTGCTGAACGCATATCACTTAAGAACGTAGAAACATCCTTATCGTTTCTGAGAAGCCCTTCCTTAGACTTTTCCTCCCAAAGCTCGATTTCCTTTTCTGACATCTGTTTTTTCTGTGCATCTGTCAGAGGAGCATAAGACTTATAGGAAGCTTCTTCATGAGTGTACTTGTTAAGCTTTTCAATCATTTTGTTGTAATCTTCAACAAAAGCTTTAAGATTTTCAACGATCTTATCAACGTCTCTTGATGTTGACACCTGTGCTTTGGATTCAGTAGTTCCATCAGCTGTTTTTATAGTTCCATCACTGTTTTCAGCAAAAGTGCCATCATTATTGAGTTGATATGAACCAGTTGTAGATTTCAGTGAAATATTAAGACCGTTGTATGTAAAGTCATTATTAGCTCTTTCAACAGTAACACCATTAATATTTACAACAGCGTTCTGTCCAGCCTTAACTGAGTTCTTGTCGAGACTGCCAGTAGCATTCATTGAAAAACCAAGCTTTGAAAACAGACCATTGTCATCGCCGCTAATATCAATGTCGTAACCTGTACCGGTTGATGTGGATTCAAGCTTGAATTTATCGCTAAGCTCATCATATGACATTCTGACACCAGCGTCAGCCGCATTAATCTTGTTCATTATGCCAGAAACAGTATCAGCTGCTGTATATTCAATTTCTTTACCGTTAATAGTAAATGAATATTTTGTATCTGTGTCGCTTTCGTCACCGATGCCAAGCCTGCCTATTGTATCCGTTCTTACGAGCTGATTTGAGACAGTAGTAGTTCCCTTTGAAAAACCGATAGCTTCCATTGTATCTGCATTGGCTGAAATTGAAATATTTCTGCCTGATCCTGCAACATAAATTTTCCAGCTGCCATTGTCATTTGTAAACTGAACCGTATTGCCAAAGGCAGACTGAACCTTTTTCTGAACATTGCTCATAGATTCATTTTCAGCGATTGCAATTGATTTGGTAACACCATCAAGCGTCACATCAATACTTCCGTTTACCTTTCCGACTTCGCCAAAGGCAGTATTTACTGACGAGGATTCAGTCTGATATGTGCCGGCAATTTCGTTTCCATCCTCGTCCTTTGCAACAGCAGATTTAACTGTTCCACTAAGACCAATCATTGACATACCGGCAGATGAACCTGAAATTTCAAACTCCGAACCGGATGTGAATTTCAGACCAACAGCATTTTCTGACTGAGTTGTATTGACATTTCCGGTATATTCATTACCATCCTTATCATAATACTTGTTTTCATCTTTATTATATGTCAGCTCATTGCCATTGTCATCTTTATAAGTAGTTACAGTTTCTTTTTTTACAGACACTATACCGCTGCCAACTGCTGAATTTATCCTGCTGCATATCTCATCAGCTGTTGAGGCGCCCTTAAGGTCAACAGTGTGGTTTGTTCCATTTAACTTAATATCAACAGTTCTGCTGTACTCAAAGCTGTTTGACTTTGCAGTTGTCGTTGCGATTTCACCAGTTCCTACCTTAGAAGATGTAACACTTGAAGCTGTAGCAAGTCTTGCAACCTGCATTGAGAAATCACTGTCCACTGCTCCTGAACCGGCAGTAATCGTTGCTGCGGAAGAAGAACAGGAAGTTTTCATTGTGTCATACGTTGAATTAAGTCGCAGACATGACGATGAAGTCAGGTTGAAATATTTTGACTGAAAACTGTTAATATCAGAAATTACACTTCTGTATATTTCCTGTTTCCAAAGAAGCTGCTGCTTCGCCTGATTTTGCTTATCTATTTTTGTCTGAAGGCCTGAAAGCATGCTCTGAACAAGACTTTCTGTGTCAAGACCTGATACCATACCTGATATACCCTTACTGCTGTATGCAGCATTTGTATATGTACTTGATTGGCTTGTATCTATATTCATGGTGACATCCTCCTTATTTTTAAATTAACCTTTGTAATATATATCGTATGGAAAATAAAAAAATAAAGTCTAAATTCTTTTTTTATTCTCTGGAATAAAAATTTTTCCGCTCGGCATACCAACGCTGGCATATTTCGCTGCCTTGGCATTCTGTCCGGAATTATTCTTTTTAATTTTGTCAACAAGTTCATTCTTTAGAAGTTCAATACGTTCCTTTATCTCTGGATCAAGCGCCGAAACTCTGAAAGCCATACTATTGAACTGCTGACGAAGGTCAAACACCTCCACGAATTCCTCCGGAAGCATTTCTCTTTCACAATTGTTCTTATAAGCTGAAATCAGCTCATCATTATTAGTACACTCATTTTTTATAAAGGTGTCATGAACAGTTATTTCCTCAGATATTCTTTTTCGTTTTTCTGTCAGCATAAGAATATCGTCAACCGGACAATCAAGCAGTTTTCGTGTCAAATCTTCGTATTTCTGCATAAGAATGTTTATTTTCTTTTGACGTTCTATTATCAGATCAGTTTCCATTAAAAAACCTCCATTAAAATTGCAATTTCACAAAAAATATGTTATAATTAAATAACTTCCGGATAATTATCCGGCTGCTGTTTTAAAAAATAGTACTTTAAGGGGTAATTGTGTATGTTTCCATCAAATTGCAAGGCAATTTTAAAAACACTTGACGATAGCATAGTTGAATACGGGCAGGTTTCGGTTTCTCTGAAAGAAAGATTTGCCGAATTTTCTTCTCAGTTTGTACCGCTTCTGAAAATTGGAACGGACGCCAAAATCACATGTATTGAGGACAATACGTCAACACATATCATTACAGGTCAGGTCTATCTTTCATCAAAAAATTTACTGAGACTTGTATCCATAAAATGCACACTAATCCCTGGCGCAGAAAATGTTCTTGAAACGCCTACCTTTTTAAGAGCCAAAATATACAAGCCAGTAATGAAAAAAGGCATATTT
>CAKSJL010000072.1 GCA_934463345.1 uncultured Oscillospiraceae bacterium
TCACCGTAGCACTCTGTAATAAGCTTTTTGAAATAATCAAACAGCCATTCATTCATGAAGAAGTCATGAAGAACAACGTATCTTGCAAAGAATGCAACGGAGAAGTTATTGATAAGCATAGCTGTACTCTTGAGAATATCATTCAGTATATTAAGAACCTTCTGTTCGCCTTTGGATGCTGCGATAGTAATGGTCTTATAGTTGATATTTTCAGGATTTCCGTCTGTTGCTTCCCAGAAAATAGGTGTATCTTCCTTTGAGAGAATGTCAGCGTACTTTGCAATGATAGCGTCTCTTGAAAGCTCAGCCTTAACAGAGCCATCAGGATAACCACTGAGCTTTGCACAATTTTGTACACACACGACTCTTTCAATCTGATTTGTATGATTTACATACTCATGCATTATCTCATTTTCAAGGAGGATCGACATATTGATGTTCTTTCCAAACTTGATGAAAATATAGTTTCCTGAGCGTTCATCAAGCTTCTGCTCCTGATTGGAGAGAGCAAGTGCACTTATTGAATTCATGCAGATTACCGGAATTTCCAGCTTCTTTTTAAATGCTTTTTCAAGTGATGAGAAATCGAGACAACCGTCCTTGTAGTAGACTTTCATTTTGCTGCATACATCCGGCTGAACGCTTACGCCCATGCCAAGTACCTGTGAAAAGTCAAGAGAATTGCTCTGAACCATGCGGTTGGCTTCATTTGTAACAAATGTTATAATTTCTTCATATGTTGTTTCTTCAGTTAAAGGCATGGATGACTTGTCAATAACAATCGGCTGGAGACTTGAAAGACCAATGCTAACTGAGAACTCATTGATTGCAACGCCTACTGTGTACTTAAATTCCGGGTTGATATCAATCAGAATCTTTCTTCTGCCTTTCTGGAGGTTTTCAAGTGAAACAGGTGCTTCACCAACTTCGTAAAGAACGCCTTCTTCAATCATTTCATTTGTTATAATTGTAACGGCAGCTCTTGTTATTTCAAGTGTTCCTGCAATATCGACTCTTGAAATCGGACCATTTTCTTTTATGACTTTAAGAATCTGCATTCTGTTTCTTCTTTTCAGATCAAGCTTGCTTATTCCTTTGAATTCCATTTTTCTAACCATCCTTCTGATTTTGATATTTACCGCAGCTATATTCCTTCTGAAATATAGTTACGGGGCAGCATAGGGTGTATTGCTGCTTTTTAAAGTTTGTAAAGATGAACAATCAGCGGCATTGTAAGCGTTGATAACAATGTTGTTACAGCAAAAATTTCTGAAGCAAATATTGAATTTTTGTTGTAATTCAGACAAAGCATCGTTCCGATTGCCGCAGTTGGTGCTGACATTGCAATAAGTACTGTCAGTTCTGATGATTCATTCATCGGTATCATTCTGAATAACCCGGCTGTCATGAGAGGTATGACCATGATGGTGATCAGCGATACATAATAAATCCTCGGGTTTTTTAGTGCTTTGAGGATATTTGTTTCTGCAATAGTTGCACCGGCTACTATCATAGCTAAAGGAGTATTCATATTTCCTATAAATTCAAGTGATTTCAGGAAAATGGACGGCAGATGTATTCTGCATATAAAGCAGACAAGACCTGCTGCAACAGCAATTATCGAAGGTGATGTAAAAGCTTTTATTATAAACTTGAAAGTTTTTACACCGGAAATCTGGATAATACCGTGAGTCCATACCAGAATATTGAATACAGTCAGAAATGCGGTTAAATAAAACACCCCCTCAGAACCAAGTATTGACTGCACCAATGGTATTCCCATAAAAGCACAATTTGAATAAATACAGGAGAAACGCTCAATATCGGTTTCTCTGCCATTTTTTCTTCTTATTAGCAGATATGAAATTACCATAGCTATAATATATGCAAAAACAGATAGAATAAAAGCGCTGATAAAGCCTTTTATCAGTTCAGACTTAAATTCTGTCTGATAAGCAGTAAAAATAACAACGGGATTAACAATTGTTAAAACAAGTTTTGAAAGCTCTTTTGTTCCGCTTTCCGAAATAATACCAGATTTGCTGCACCCGAATCCCGTTAAAATAAGCAGCAACATTATAATTGCTTGATTGAGAATTGTTGATGACAAAAATCAATCACCTTCCAAATCTTATTACTATACCAGTAAAATATACTATAACCGGCATGATATATATTAATAATATAACTGAAATTATTGCAGTGCGGCAAATTATAAGCGATACAGCGCCAGCATATTTATTTTCAGTTATTTTTTTACAGCGTATTGTGAATACTGACATCAGAATGCCCAAAGTAAAAATAATAAACGATACCTTAAACCCTTCAGGATAAAAGACAAGTCTTATATTGTTATGACCATTTTCAAGCTTTACAGCACAAAAAGTATCATTAACTTTGTATAATTCAGTTTTTTTGCCGTTCAGATAAGCTTTAAAACCGCTGTCCCATGGAACGGCAAGATATAAGTACTCATTATCCTGTGAACTGCATTCAGCTTCAAGAGTGTGTCCGCTGACCTTTGGTGAGGAAGTTCTGAGCGAATCTATTTCTGATTTCAGTTTGCTGATATCAACACCAAAAACATTGAATGAGCTGACAGAGACATTTTTTAAAAAAGTTATCATGATGCTTACGTTTTCGTTTTCAAATTCTCCCAGAGAAAGAAAACCATTATTGTATTTCGATGGATAACTTTTTGATACTGTCTCTCCATTGACGCTAATCATAACAGAATCATTTATCGGCTCATTTACACGACTTGAACATTGATCAAATATATCCAAATACAAAGTCTGATGCCCTTTTATATTTAGGTCATAGTTTATGCGGCAGTGGCTCATATCCGGTTCTGTTGAACTGATGTTATGCTTTCCGTCGGAATATTTATATTCCCCATCAGTTATATAGGTGAAGTCATAGCGTTTCAGTGCATCATCACTTCCGAGAAGCCTTTTTGAAAACTGCTGCTGTATCTTAAATCTGTCATTGCTTTTAAAGTTTTCTGCAACTGTCGGATCTGTATCCGTAATAATACCCGCGGGGGCACATATCTGGTTTTGTGCAATTTCTATTACTGTACCATTTTCAAGATTTTTCTGATATGACTTGAAATCAGAAGATTTACCAAGAGAATATCTGATTCCAAGCAATGCATCTGTCAGAGCAGTTCCGCCGTTTGCGCCGACTTCCATCCAGTAAGACGAATAGCCAAGCTTTTTCATTGCAAACATATAAGCCTCAGGTGTAAGCGAGGTATAATGCGCATAGGAATTAAGTCCAATGCCGCTTAGCATATTTATGTGAACATATTTTTTTTCAGTTTTGGTTCTGTAAAATTCAGGATCACTGATCTGATTTTCGACAGCGAGAGTCAGATCAAACAGTTTATCCTTTGATGAAGCATAACCAACATATATTGTCATATTTACAAATGACTCCACCAGAAAAACTCCTGACACAAGAATAAAAAATATGTTCTGCGTTATATGTTTTTTTCTGAGCAATGTAATAAACAGGATATATACACAAAGAGCCAGTATAAAAAGACCAGCAATTATTTTGAAAGAATCTCTTGTGACCCAAAGGGTTTTAGTGTAAACAGAGAGACTTTTTTTTCTGCTTAATACTGCATAAATGGCTGTAAATGCAAATGCAGCAGCAGCTGTAAATGAAATTATTGTGTATAATCTGTTAGACTTTGCTGTGTTTGTCTGATAAGAAAAAAATTCTGATATAACAGACAAACCGGTAAAAATTACCATATAACCGTATCTTAAAGGAAATCCCTGATACCCACCGCCATGCCACATTTTGTTGATTGGATCAAGTAAAACGGGAATTGTCAGAAATGCAAGTATTAACAGATTGTACTTTGTTCTTCGCTTTTTCAGAACTGGACTTCTGATAATAAAAAGCAGTGCAGCAAATATGAACGCATCAGTAACTATAATGCAAACCTTGTCCATGAATGACTGAAAAAGAGCATCATTCATAAACTTTGAAAAATTTGACATGCCTCTTGCGGATTTGCTTATCTGAATAATGGTACAGAGCCAGACCGGTGCTGTAATAAGCATTGCTGAAAAGGAAGAAAGAATAAATTTCAGACTGACAGTTTTTCTTTCTTTTCCAGGGCATCTGAAGAGTATGATAAGTGTAACTGAAATAATCAGGTAGATTACAACCATAATCGAGAGATAATAATTAACAGTTACGCATGCGCTCAGCATAAAAATGTAAAAACCACATTTTTTCTTGAAGCACATTTCCTCTACAGATAAAACTAATAATGGAAACATGTACATTATGTCAAGCCAGACAAGAGTCTGGTAATACATAAGTCCATATCCGCAAAAAGCGTAAATTAGTCCGAACAAAACAGTGTATTTTTTTTCAAGGCGTTTAAAGCTGACAGAGAAATAAAGCGTAGAAGTAAGCGCACATATTGCAAGCTTTAATGCCAGAAGAATGTTTACAAGGTAAACGATATTATGCTTTGAAACAAATTTAACTGTAAGGTAGAGAGGACTAACTAAAAAAAACAAAAATATTCCCCAGAAATTTATACCTCCACCTGATGAGAAGGAATACAGTATGCTTGATTTTCCATCAAGTATATCTTTGAGATTCATCAAAAGAGGAATTGTCTGTTGTTTCATGTCACACCATGAAACCGTTTTATTTCCAAAAGGAAATATTCCGAAAAGAGCAAAAAACAAAAATGTGAAAACCAGTGCCAGAAAGAAAGATATTAATGGCGGATATATTTTTTTTGCCTTATGCATTGAAAACTCCCGAAAAATATTTTTTGCTTTTAATTAATCACATTATAACCCTAATTGAAAAAAAAATCAAGATTTTTACGAAACTTTTACGAATTTTTTTTTAAAAGAGCTAATAAAGTCAATAAATTCTAACTTTAGAGTCAATTTTTTGTATTTTTCTTGACGTTTATGTCTAAAAAGCAATAAATTTGTCTAAAATAGAATATGGAATAATTAAGAAATATCATGCTCTCTTTATTACAAATAAAATAAAAATCGAAGAATTTCTTGACAAAAAAAATAAAAGTGATAAGATTAAGAGAACGAATAATTGTTGTTTAATGAAATTATGGCTGACAGAAGGGAGAAAAATATGAGACTTTGTGCAGGACAATGCAGATATCTTATTACTGTTTATCATCTTACTGAAAAAAATCAGGTTGTTAAGTCGGTCGACATTGCCAAAACGCTGTCAGTAACCCGTCCGAGCGTCAGCAGGAAGCTTAAATGCATGTCAAAGCTTGAATTTATAGATCCGAATTATTCTGCCAGCGTTCGGCTTACTGAAAAAGGCTTTGAAACTGCAAGGAAACTGGTCAGAAATTTTGAGGACGTAAACCTGTTTTTTGAAAAAATCCTGAAGCTTGGTGACGATGAAGCATATGAACAGAGCATACAGTTTTTAGCGTCATTTCCGGAGCATACGATTGAAAGACTTTCGATGGTTACAAGAAACACTATTCACAACAGAAATAAAAGCGAAAGACGCTGAAAAGGCTTTTAAGGAAATATAAATAAAAAATTACGATTTTTAAAAAAGCTTTATTTTTATAAAATTGTGTGCTATAATGAAAGATGTAATTTTCAGCTGAAATATTTTAGGCGAAAAAAATTCGGCATGCTGCTTGCCGTAAAAGCGGCGCTGCATTGAATAAAAAATGCAGTTACGGAGAAATATTATGAGAGCTGTTATAACGGTAATAGGAAAAGATAATGTTGGAATACTTGCAAAAGTAAGCGGCATTTGTTCTGAATATAATGCAAATGTCATGGATGTAACACAGAGCGTTTTACAGGATATGTTCGCTATGATAATGATGGTTGATATCTCCAAAATGAATGCTGACTTCGTAGTGCTTGGTGATAAGCTTACAGAGCTTGGAAAAGAACTCGGACTTTCTATTCACACTATGCATGAAGATATTTTTAATTCGATGCACAGAATTTAATGTTTAAGGAGCTTTTTAAATGCTGAATTATAACACATATGACATACTTGAAACAATAAGAATGATTCAGGATGAATGTCTTGATATCAGAACAATAACAATGGGAATATCCCTGTTAGACTGCATTGACAGCGATATAGACAAAGCATGCGACAAGGTCTATAAGAAAATAACATCAAAAGCCAAGGATCTTGTAAAAACAGGTGAAAGAATAGAAAAAGAATATGGCATTCCGATTATACACAAAAGAATCGCTGTAACTCCTATTGCAATCGTTTCAGCTGCCTGTACAGAGAAGAATCCAGTTAAGTTTGCACTTGCTCTCCAGAAAGCTGCTGATACATGCGGTGTTAACTTTATCGGCGGATACTCTGCTCTTGTGCAAAAAGGCTTCAGCGCCGGAGATATTGAACTCATAAATTCAATTCCGGAAGCTTTGTCACTGACATCCAATATTTGCTCTTCCATCAATGTCGGTTCAAGCAAAAGCGGAATTAACATGGACGCAGTTGCAATGATGGGAAAAATTATTAGAAAATCGGCTGAGATCACTGCGGATCAGCAGTGTATAGGTCCGGCAAAACTTGTCGTATTTTGTAATGCTCCGGAGGATAATCCGTTTATGGCTGGCGCTTTTCATGGAACAGGCGAACCTGACTGTGTAATAAATGTCGGTGTTTCCGGTCCGGGTGTTGTACGTTCAGCAATAAAGAAGTATCCTGATGCATCTATCGGTGAAATTGCTGACATAATAAAGAAAACTGCATTTAAAATAACAAGAATGGGTCAGTTGGTTGGTACAAAGGCTTCACAGATGCTGGGCGTTCCGTTTGGAATCGTTGACCTTTCACTTGCACCAACACCGGCGGTAGGCGACAGCGTTGCACATATTCTTGAGGAAATCGGCCTTGAAACCTGCGGTGCGCCTGGAACAACTGCTGCTCTTGCACTTCTCAATGATGCAGTAAAGAAGGGCGGAGTAATGGCTTCTTCAAGTGTAGGAGGACTTTCTGGCGCATTTATACCGGTTTCGGAGGACGCAGGCATGATAGATGCTGTAAACAACGGTTCGCTCGTTATTGAAAAGCTTGAAGCAATGACAGCAGTTTGTTCTGTTGGCCTTGATATGATCGTTGTTCCGGGCGATACCACTGCTGAAACAATTTCCGCAGTTATAGCGGACGAAGCTGCAATAGGTATGGTAAATAATAAGACAACAGCTGTTCGCCTTATTCCTGCTATAGGCAAGAAGGTCGGAGAAACTCTTGAATTCGGCGGACTGCTCGGAAGCGGACCTGTTATGAATATCAACACAAAATCTCCTGCTAAATTCATTTCAAGAGGCGGAAGAATTCCGGCGCCTATGCACAGCATTAAGAATTAATTTAAGTTTCGGGAGGTCATTATGGAGAGCATTGTTGACAAAATAATTGAGATCGACCGTATGGCTGACAGCAGAATTAATGATGCAAGAAAGAAAAGCGATGAAATTTTAAACGCAGCCGAAGAAAAGTGTCGCAGACTTAAAAATGACATTGCTTCCGGTGCTGATAAAAGAATTGCCGAGGTTGAAGAAATCAACAGGCTTGAATACGAAAAAGAGTCTGAAAAACTTCATAAAGAATATGAAACCAGAAAGAACGAAATGGATTCCTTCTTTGAGGCAAATCATGCAGACATTGAAAAAAGTATTTTTTCTGAGATAGTGGGTGAGGAATGTGAAAAGCTCTGAAAATGCCACTGTTGTAAAGGCAAGGACTGTATATGGACATCGCTTAAAATACGAAAATTATACAGAGCTTGCCTCCAGAAAAAAAGTTACGGACGCAGCTGAATATCTGAAAAAAAATACTTACTTTTCAGAAGCGCTGGCTGACATTGATACCGCAACTATTCACAGAGGATTTCTGGAATCTGTACTCAATCGTGCATATTATGACGGATATGAAAAACTTTGCCACTTTCAGCACCTTGAAAAACAGCCATTTTTTAATTTTTTGCTTGTAAGATCTGAGATAAGAGAACTGCTTAAAGCGCTCCTTTCGCTTAATAACGAGAGGGATGATGTGTATATTGAGTCAATGCACAGTTTTCTTATTGAAAAATCCTGTATTGACCTTATGGCTCTTGCGAGAGCTTCTGATTTTAAGGAGCTTTTAAAAGTGCTCAGGCATACGCCGTATTATGATGTTTTAAAAAATGTCAGAACTGACAGCAGCGGCAATGTTCCATACACCAGATGCGAGGTTCTTCTCCGCACATATTACATGAAATGGCTTCTTGAAAATGCTGGAAAATGTACTTATGGGAGATCAGAAAAGGCTCTCATAGACCAGATTAATGTCCAGACAGATATGATAAATATTGTAAA
>CAKSJL010000073.1 GCA_934463345.1 uncultured Oscillospiraceae bacterium
GCGAAATAAAAGTTTCGCCAGCCTTTTCAAAGGCTGTGGGTTTCCAAAGGGCAAAGCCCTTGGTCGTTCTCCGCAGAGGACGAAATGCTTTTTCCTTCGGGCGCATTTACAAGGGTGAATTACTGAACAGTCCGGTGGACTGTTCAGTAAGAGGGGACGCTTTGCAAGAAAAAGCGTCCACTTGGAGTTTTCCTGAAAATTAAAAATCGCCAGTCAGATTCTGACTGGCGATTAGCTTTAATCTATTAAGGCAAAAGTCTGTTTATGTCTCTTGGGAACATACTGCACATTCTTACATTCGGAGCTTCGATGATCTTCATTACAAGTCTTTCGAGTCCGATTCCAAGACCGCCATGCGGAGGAAGTCCGTATTTATGCGCTTCAAGATAGTACTTGAAGTCATCCGGATTAAGTCCCTGAGCCTTCATCTTTTCAACCTGTTCATTGTAATCGTGAATTCTCTGTCCGCCGCTTGTTATTTCAAGGCCTCTGAAAAGGAGGTCAAATTTATATGCAAGACGTGGATCATTACGATCGTTCATTGCATAGAACGGAGGCTTTGAAGAAGGGAAGTGGGTAACAAATATGAAATCACTGTCAAAGGTTTTCTTTGCATATTCGCATATTGCAACCTCATCTTCCGGTTCAAGGTCAAGCTTGTTCTTTGAACCCTTGTTTCCGAGAATCTCCTTTGCTTCAAGAAGTGTAACGCATGGAATTTCCTTTATTACCGGAATATTTGCTTCAAGTATTTCAATTTCATTTGAATAATTTTCCTTAATATATTCCATTACATACTTCAGCATTGCAGTTTCCATTGCCATAACATCATACATGCTGTCAATGTATCCCATTTCAAAGTCAAGACCGATATACTCATTTATGTGTCTTGATGTCGCATGCTTTTCAGCACGATAAACAGGTCCGATCTCGAAAACCCTGTCAAAGAACGCAACAGCTGTCTGCTTATAGAATTGTGGGGACTGGTTAAGGAAAGCCGGCTTGTCAAAATATTCAAGGTGGAATATATTTGAACCGCCCTCAGCGCCCTGTGCAACAATTTTAGGAGTATGAATTTCAGTGAAGTTTTCCTTGAGCATGAATTCTCTGAAACCGTTGCATACACCCTCCTGAAGCTTGAATATTGCACGTTCATAGGAGTTTCTAAGCGAAACTGAGCGGTTGTTGAGGTTTATATCGAGTGTGCAGCCAAGGCGCTTATTCGGAACGTGAAGAGGATATTCCTCAGCCGGATTTGAAATAAGACTGATATTTTTAAGAATAATCTCAATGCCGTAATAACCCTTGTCATTCTTTGTAACAGTACCGGTAATATTTACAAAGAAACCTTCCTTTAATCCTTCGATACTGTCGCTGCAATTTTCCGGAGAGTAAATAGTCTGTAAAATATATCTGCCGGTTCTTACAACGATAAATGAGAATTCACTCATGTTTCTTATTTTGTAAACGCAGCAACTGAGTGTAATATCCTTTCCGATATTGTCAAGCGCTTCGGAAAGCTCAAATTCTTTTTTGAGATTTTCAGAACTGATCTGCATAATATTATTCTTTGATGACGGCTTATAAACGGCAGGATTTCTGTATTCCGACATGCAAAGCTTTATCTCGTCAGCCTTGGCTTCATCGGTTTCATCAGCGCATTTTCCAGCGGATTCAGCTGAGAGAGATGCGAGCTTTTTCTCAAGCTCTTCCTTTATAATCTTAGGAGTGCAAGCGCCTTTTAACTGCTTTGAACACTGACCCATAAGGAATCCGAAAACCTTTGTTTCGCCGTTTCTGTATTGCTCAACAGCCTGCTGATTAGTGGACAGGATTGCGTCAATGACCTCGTTTACCTTAGCCATATCGTTGACGATAAGCATTCCCTTTTCCTTTGCAATTTCTTCCGGTGACTTCCCGGATGCGATCATTTCACGCAGGATATTTTTAGCGTCATTTTTTGAAACCTTTTCTTTGTCAGCCATTTCAACAAGCTTTGCAAATTCTTCTGCTGTAAACGGCAGACTTTCCATTGAAATCTCGCCTAAATTTACACGTCGCAGAAGCTCTACAATAACAAAGTTTGCAATACTTTTTGGATTGCTGTACGCCCTTACAGCGCTGTCATAGAAGTCGGAAACGGTTTTCTGATTTACTATGATCTTTGCGTCTACATCGGAAAGACCGTATTCCTGAGTGTATCTTGCAAGGCGCTTGTGAGGCATTTCCGGAAGCTGATCCTTGATGTTGTCAAGCTGCTCGTCTGTGAAGTTTACCTGGAGAATATCCGGTTCCGGGAAGTAACGGTAGTCGTGAGCGTCCTCCTTGGTTCTCATGGAGGTGGTTTCGCCTCTGTTGTCATTATAGCGTCTTGTTTCCTGAATTATACGCTTGCCCATATCAAGAAGTCTTGACTGGCGCTTTATCTCATATTCTATAGCACGTCCGATTGACTTGAGTGAGTTTAAGTTCTTGCACTCAGTTCTTGTACCGAATTCCTTATCGTCCGGACGCATTATTGATACGTTTACATCACATCTGAGTGAGCCCTGTTCCATTTTACAGTCGCAGACACCGGCATACTGTAAAAGAAGGCTTACCTTTTCAAAAAATGCCTTTGCCTCTTCAGCAGAGGAAATATCAGGCTCTGTTACAATTTCTATAAGCGGAACACCGCAGCGGTTGTAGTCAGCAAGTGAAACAGCGTTGAAATCGTCATGAACGAGCTTTCCGGCATCCTCCTCAAGATGGATACGGTTAACTCGTATATTCTTTTTCTTTCCGTTTACTTCGATAGGTACAAGACCGTTTATGCACAGCGGTCTTTCAAGCTGTGATATCTGGTATGCCTTAGGAAGGTCAGGGTAGAAGTAGTTCTTTCTGTCAAAAACTGAAAACTTGTTTATATCGCAGCCGAGAGCAAATCCAGCCTTTACAGCGTATTCAACAGCTGTCTGGTTAATTACAGGCAGAGTACCCGGCATACCTGTGCAGACAGGGCAGCAGCGTGAGTTCGGATTTCCACCGAATTCAGCGTTACAGGTACAGAATACCTTTGATTTTGTCAGAAGCTCGGCATGGATTTCAAGACCGATTACCGGAATATATGATGACATTGTTGTTTACCTCCTATCAGACAAGCTCAGGGGCTGAAACATCAAATGTCTGCTCAAAAGCGTCAGCCGCACCGATAATAGCCGCTTCGTCAAATTTTTTGCCGATGACGGACATTCCGATCGGCATTCCGTCCCTGTTGTAGCCGCATGTTGTTGAAATGCCAGGCAGTCCGGCGATATTTACTGTTACTGTGCAGATATCAGCCTTGTACATTTTAACAGGATCAGAAACGTTTTCGTCAGTTCTGTAGGCAACTGAAGGAGTTGTCGGAGTAAGAATAATATCACACTTTTCAAAAATGCTGTCATATTCGGCAGATATTTTCTGTTTAAGTGCAAGAGCCTTTCCGTAGTATGCGTCATAGTAGCCGCTTGAAAGGGCATAGTTTCCGAGAAGTATTCTTCTCTTTACTTCGCTTCCGAAGCCCTCGGCTCTGGAATTGCAGATAAGTTCATTAAAGTGCTCGCCCTTGTCGCTTCTGTGACCGTACTTGATTCCGTCGTATCTTGAAAGGTTTGATGAAGCCTCGGCAGATGAGATGAGGTAGTATGCCGGTACGGCATATTTAAGACTTGGCATGCTGCATTCAATAAGCTGTGCTCCCATTTCCTCATATCTTTTAGCGGCTTTCATAACTGCGTCAGCGATCTCGCTGTCAATACCCTCGCCGTAAAATTCCTTTGGCAGTGCGATTTTAACGCCCTTCATGCTCTTTCCTATGGCGCTGGTATAATCCATTGTCGGATTCTTTGAAACTGTTCCATCGTGTCTGTCATAGCCTGCGATCGCATTGAGAATAACAGCGCAGTCGTGTGCGTCCTTTGCAACAGGACCTATCTGGTCGAGAGATGAAGCGAACGCAACAAGACCGTAACGTGAAACTCTTCCGTAGGTAGGCTTTAAGCCTGTAACTCCGCAGAAAGCGGCAGGCTGTCTTATTGAACCGCCTGTATCAGAGCCGAGTGCAGCAGCGCACAGTGAAGCGGATACACATGCAGCAGATCCGCCTGATGAACCACCCGGAACACGATTTATGTCATAAGGGTTCTTGGTTTTTGCAAAAGCGGAGGTCTGTGTTGAACCGCCCATAGCAAATTCATCCATGCTTGTCTTTCCGAGCATTATGAATCCCTGTGAATTCAGCTTTTCAATGACGGTTGCGTTGTAAGGCGGAATGAAATTTTCAAGCATTTTTGAAGCACAGGTAGTTTTTATGCCGTCTGTACAGATATTGTCCTTTATTGCAAGTGGTATGCCGCAGAGCGCCGGAGCATTTCCGCTGTCTATAAGCTTCTGTGCATTTTTTGCATCCTCCGAAGCCTTTTCCTTTGTGACGGTTATGTAGCTTTCAATCTTTCCGTCATATTTTTCGATTCTTTTAATATAGGCATCAGCAAGCTCGGCAGCGGAAATCTCTTTGCTGTCAAGGAGCTTTCTCATATCCCTTATTTTAAGCTTTGTAATATCCATTTTTCAACCTCTGATTTCTGAATTATTCAACGACCTTAGGAACAACGAAGCAATTTTCGCTGTTGACTGCATTCTGGAGAATTTTTTCTGTCGGCATGCTTGGCTCTGAAAAGTCCTCACGCAGATCATTCAGATATACATTTTTATTATCTGCCAGAGCGTCATAGCTTATGTCGATCTCTTTAATCGTATCCATAATTTCGATAATGCTTGTCATTTCCTCAGCGGTTTTTTTTAGCTCATCTTCTGTAAAGGAGAGCTTTCCGAGTCTGGAAAGATATGCGACCATCTCAAGATCCATAGCGGTTTCCTCTTTTCTATAAAATAAACATATAGTTAATTATACAGCATTCCGGCTGTTATTGCAAGTTTTTTCTGATATTTATGATAGGCGCAGCTGAAAAAATATATAAGATACCGAACAGGCTCTGAATAAATTTGCATGGGCGACCAATGGCCGCCCTTTAGAATCCGTCTTCACAAGCGTATGCACACGTCTTTCCAGCAAATTTTTTCGTATACTGCGTTAAAATTTTGCTTGGAAATCCGTACACATATCTTGTGAAGACGGGTTCTTACTTTAATTCAATTGAAATAATGTTCCTGATCCGGGATACTGCCGTTATTTTTCAAGCGTTCCATGAGAGAGCGACTTTAAGTATGCATTTATAAAGCCGTCAAGATCGCCGTCCATAACTGCACCAATATTTCCTGTTTCATAGCTTGTTCTGTGGTCTTTAACCATCGTGTATGGCATGAAAACGTATGAGCGTATTTGTGCGCCCCAGGCAATTTCCTTCTGGACGCCCTTAATATCAGAAATTTTTTCAAGGTGCTCTCTTTCCTTGATTTCGATAAGCTTTGAACGAAGCATTTTCATAGCGTAGTCCTTGTTCTGGAACTGGCTTCTCTGGGTCTGGCAGGCAACGACTATGCCCGTAGGAATATGAGTCAGTCTAACGGCTGATGACGTCTTGTTGATATGCTGTCCGCCTGCGCCGCTTGCTCTGAATACGTCCATTTTGATGTCCTCAGGACGGATATCAACTTCTATGTTGTCATCGATTTCCGGCATTACCTCGACAGCAGCAAAGGATGTATGGCGTCTTCCGGACGAATCAAACGGAGAAACTCTTACAAGTCTGTGAACTCCTGCCTCTGATTTGAGATAACCGTATGCATTGATACCCTCAACGAGTATTGAAGCGCTTTTAAGTCCAGCCTCATCACCGTCGAGATAGTCAAGCAGGCTTATTTTGAAATCGTGTGCTTCCGCCCAGCGGTTGTACATTCTGTAAAGCATTTCCGCCCAGTCCTGGGCTTCTGTTCCGCCTGCGCCGGCATGGAAGGTCAGAATTGCATTTGAATTGTCGTATTCACCGGTTAAAAGCGTTGCGAGTTTTTCGCTTTCAAGCTTTTTCTTGAACTGTTCGAGTCCCTCTTCAATTTCCTCAGCGGAGCTTTCATCGCCTTCCTCAATGCAAAGCTCAGTCAGCGCTATCAGATCGTCAAGCTGTGAGGAAAGGGATTCAAGACTTGCGATCTTGTTTTCTATAGCCTTGGTTTTCTGGAGAACCTGCTGTGACCTTTCAAGGTCATCCCAGAATCCCGGTTCAGCCGCTTTATTTCTCAGCTCTTCAAGCTCAGTTTTTGAGTTTTCAATGTTAAGTACATCTTCAAGCTCTTTTATTTCCGGAAGATAGGAATTAAGTTCAGATCTAAGTTCATCAAGTAATATCATACAAACTCCTTAAAACAAAAATTTATGCTGTGCTTTTGTCATGCAGCCGCATAAACGAATTTACGGCGACGTCACACAAACTTTGCACACAGTCTTTGTGCAGCGCTGCCTTGCTCACTTAAATTATATTATACTACATAATCTTGAAAACTGCAAATTTTTTGAGAAAGTTTTGTGAAAGTATTTGAAAATATAAAAAAATGTGATATAATATGATGTACGATATTATATTTTTGCGGATTATGGGGATTGTTTTTCAGCCGCAGAAATGTCTGGAGGAAAAAATGGCAAGCTATCTGGGCTATAAATGCGTTGTCTGCGGACAGGCTTTCAGTGAAAAAGATGACATTGTTGTTTGTCCCGAATGCGGTACGCCGTATCACAGGGAATGCTATGAAAAATCAGGAAAATGTATAAATGAGGAGCTTCATAAGACCGGAGAAAGCTGGCAGAAAAAGACTGAACGTGAGAATAAAGAATCCGGCTATAAAAAATGTCCGTACTGTGAGACTATGAACAAGCCACATTCCATTATATGTGAAAACTGCGGAGCGCCTCTTGTCGAGGATCTCAACAAAAACATGAACGGTAATGCCGGAGGGTTTACGCAGGACAGAAATTCTGACAGTGATGCCAGAGGACAGTTTACAAATGCTTTCGGGTTCGACCCAGCTGACAAATATTGCGGTATGGATCCTGATGAGGAGTTTGAATCAGTAAAGCTTCGTGATCTTTCAGAGTTTGTCGGGACAAATCAGATATACTATCTTCCGATATTCCGCAAGATGAGAGATACAAAACAGAAAATATCGCTTAACATTGTGTCGTTTTTTCTGCCGCAGCTTTATTTTGCGAACAGAAAAATGTGGCTCTGGGCGCTGATATCAATAATAATTTCAACGATTCTCAGTCTGCCTTACATTATTTTTGTCATGGCGGATTCAGAATTTGCCGGAAGCATATTCAGTCACATAAATGTAAGCTCTGGCAACTTCAGCATGCTCTATAACATAACGAGTGTACTGAGCTTTGTTTTCCAGGCGTTCATGCTTCTTTTTTCAAACTGGCTTTATTACAGACATGCACTGAATAAGATAAAGCGGATAAAGTCGTCCGATGGGACTGACGGATATTCAGAACCGGACGGACAGGCTTCCGGAAAAAAATATTCATGCGGAGGAACAAGCACAGCCGGAATATTTATTTCAATAGGAGTTCAGATGGCTGTCGGGCTGTTGGTTGTGACGCTGCTTACCAGGTAATTTACAGATATTTTCAAAAAGAAGCGTTTAAAGGCAATAATGCAAATTATACTGCACTGCTTAAAATATGGAGGGTTTTATGAAGATTAAAAAGGCTGTTATACCAGCTGCCGGTCTTGGAACAAGGGTTTTACCGGCAACAAAGGCAATACCTAAGGAAATGTTTCCTATAGTTGACAAGCCGGCTATACAGTATATTGTAGAAGAGGCTGCAAAAAGCGGCATTGAGGATATTATGATAATAACAAGCAGGGGAAAGTCGGAAATGGAGGATCATTTCGACAGAAATCCTGAGCTTGAAAATAAGCTTAAAGCTGGCGGAGAAGCAAAAAAGAAGCTTCTTGACGAGGTTCTGGATGTAACTCAGCTTGCTAATATAACCTATGTAAGGCAGCAGGAGCAGAGAGGTCTGGGACATGCTGTGCTTCAGGCAAAAAAGTTTGTCGGTGATGAGCCGTTTGCTGTTCTTTACGGCGATGATGTGATAATCGGAGAAGATCCGTGTATAGGTCAGCTTATGAGAGCGTATGAAGAAACCGGTTTGTGCGGCGCTGTCGGCATAAAAGAGGTATCAAGAGAGGATGTACGCAAATACAGCTCTATGAAGCTTGATCTTGTAAAGGATAATATTTACAAGATCACAGACATGATCGAAAAGCCTGAGCCTGGAAAGGAATTCTCACTCTTTTCAATACTC
>CAKSJL010000074.1 GCA_934463345.1 uncultured Oscillospiraceae bacterium
CCTTAAATATGATGACGGAACAGAATGCTATGTTCGTTTCAGCATTCTTGAATATATTTACTGGATTTTGAGAAACTATGAGGATAATGAGCCAAATCTTGTGGAAATCTGCGAAATGCTTTATCAGTACAATAAAAGTGTTTTAAAGAATGTCTGAAAGGATATGCGCCATGGAAATTAAAGGTGTGATTTTTGACATGGACGGCCTTATGCTTGATACAGAAAAGCTCCTGACACGCTTCTGGATTCAGGCAGCAAAGGAAGCCGGCTTTGACATGAAAACCGAACATGTCCTCGGAATCCGCAGTCTTGCAGCAAAATTTGCAATTCCAAAGCTACAGGGAATTTTCGGCGAAAGCTTTGACTATGCCGCAATCCGTTCAAGGCGCATCGAGCTTATGAACGCATACATAGCAGAAAACGGACTTGAAAAGAAAAAGGGCCTTGACGAGTTGCTGGAGTTTCTGAAAGGAAGGTTTGCGATCGCCGTCGCAACCGCAACCGACTACAGCCGGACTGAAATGTACCTGAAAGAGGCAGGCGTTTTCGACTATTTTGATAAAATTGTCTGCGGCCCTATGGTCAAAAGCGGAAAACCGGCGCCGGATATTTATCTTCGTGCAAGCAGCGAGCTTGACCTTGAACCGCATAGCTGCGCCGCCCTGGAGGATTCCCCGAACGGTATCCTGTCTGCGTTTCGTGCAGGCTGCAAACCGATAATGGTTCCGGATCTGTCCCAGCCGGATGCCGAGACCTCCGCTATGCTCTATGCAAAGGCAGACAGCCTGCTGGACGTCATAGAGATACTAAAAAATTAAAGGGGACTTTTCGTCCCTACTTATTGAGCTGTTCACGCATAAACGTGAGCAGCTTTTTTTCTCTCCTCGAAACCTGAACCTGTGTCATATCAAGCCTTTTTGCCGTTGCTGACTGCGTCTGCCCCTTGTAGTACCGGAGTATTATCAGCTCTCTGTCCCTCGGTTCAAGAAGCTCCAGAACCTGTTTCAGCGCAATCATGTCCCCTATTTCCGTATCCGGCGCAGGAACTGCAATCTGTCCTCCGTCCTCATCACTGCTGTCTGTCAGCGAAACCGGCGGCATACTGACAGCAAGAGCCTCCGCTATGTCGCATTCATTTATTTCAAGCTGCCTGCTAAGCTCGCTTATTGTCGGTTCACGGCCAAGCCTTTTAGACATTTCTTCCCTCGCCCTTACAGTTTTGAGAGACAGCTCCTTTAGCCCTCTGCTGACCTTTAAAGCGCCGCCGTCACGAAAAAGCTGCTTTATCTCGCCGAGTATGACAGGAACGGCGTAGGTCGAAAATTTAACGCCTCTTTCGCTGTCAAAGGCATCTGCCGCTTTAAGCAGACCGATACAGCCGGCGGAATAAAGGTCATCGTATTCTATTCCCCTTCCACGAAAACGGTTGGCACAAAGATGAACAAGTCCAAGATTCTCTTCCGGCTTTGGTTTACTCATCTTTTCCACCGATTTTCTTCCTCATAGTGACAACAGTTCCCTGTCCAACCTTGCTTTTGACTGTAAGCTTGTCCATAAATGATTCCATGACCGCAAAGCCGAGTCCGGCTCTCTCCTCAAAAGGCGCAGATGTATAAAGCGGTTCCATAGCCTGCTTTATGTCCGGTATTCCGCAGCCCTTGTCCTTGATTCTTATGTAAAGCTCGTTGCCGGAAAGAATTCTGACAGTTATTTCAATCGTTCCCGTCGTATTTCTGTATGCATGCACAATACAGTTTGTAACAGCTTCCGAAACGGCAGTTCTTATGTCGGCAATCTCCTCAACGCATGGATCACACAGTGCGGCAAAAGCCGATACAGCCGTTCGTGCAAAGGCTTCGTTTTCAGACTTGCTTATAAACGACAGCTTGATTTCATTTTCTATCTTCATTTCGACTTATCTCCTTCCGCAATGTTTATTATTGATGCCAACCGGTCAATTCCGGAAAGCCGCATAACCTTTCTTATGTGCGGAGGAGGATTTTTAACAACAACTTTTCCGTTTAATTCCTGCATAAGCTTATATCTCCCCATAACAAGACCTATTCCGGAGCTGTCCATAAATCCCACGCCTGCAAAATCAAGCACAAGCTCCTGCGGCTGTTTTTCCCTCAGCGAATAGTCAATTTCCGATCTTAGTTCCTTTGCAGAATGATGATCGATCTCTCCGGACAGAACAGCGATCGTCCGGTTTTCTTCTTCCATTATTTTTACAGACATTTTTTCTCTCCTTTTTAACACTGTCCTGAAAACAGTTTTATTATCACTTATAATTTTAATACAGATGTCCCGATTTTTTTGTCATATACTGCTTCATAATCAGTATTTTTTGAAAACGTTTAACCTGCGTACCTACGCTGATTTAAACGTTTAATATATGAAACTTTTTATTAATCCTGCACATTTTTTATGCCATGCGGTCAATAAAATTTAATAATAATGCACTTTGTACAACGTAAACGGTTTCAGTATATATAAAAAGTAGAATAAAAAAGAAAGTTTCCCCATATTATTGACACATAAACGTTTTAGTGCTATTATATAAGCACAGAGAAACACCAGAGAGTATGGTGCTCCGGAAAAATAAAATATTGGGCAAACTTGCTGAAAAGCAAGGACGCAAAGCTGAGGGTCTAACCCGTTTCCAGTGTGAAACGGTATGGCAGCCGGTTGCTGACATTTGTGATTTAAAATCACAGCTGTTAATTGTTGAGTATTCAACGGCGTCTTTTTGCGTAAAAAGACGCCGTTTTTTGTTTTTCAATTGCAGTAAGTCAGGTACAATGATAAGGAGAGTAATTATTATGGGAAACACAGTTAATTCAAAAAAAGTGATCGCAGTTATTCTTTCAGTATTTATGGTGGCGGCAATACTTTTGCAGACATCTGCATACGCTGTTACATATTGTACCCTTACTTATACAGCTGGTGACGTTGACAATATTGTTGGTTCACAGTCAGTTTCATTCCAGAAAATCATAAACACAACCTTTGACGCTGCGGATTCATCAAGGCTTTCCAGAAAAGGTTATTACATCAAGTCCTGGTATGTTCCTCTTACAGGTGAAACAGTCAGCACATGTGCACAGTACACAATGCCATCATACGACATTACATTCGTTGCAAACTGGGAACCTCAGACATATAGCATAACCTTCACGGGCAAGGGCGGAAAAACATCAGACGGCAGCTCAAACTTTTATGTTGACGGAACATACGGAACATCAATCACACTTCCTGAAAATCAGTTCACTTATGACGGATATACATTCAGTGGCTGGAAATACAGCGGCGTTACATACAAGGCAGGAGATGCATTTGAATTACCTGCACTTCTTTCAGGAACAAAAATCGTATTTGCAGCAGTATGGACAAAAAACTCATCTACTACTACAACAGTTACAACTCCTGTAACAACAACTACTACTACAACTATCACAACAACAACTACTACCACTACAACGACAAACACTACTACAACTAAAGCCCCTGAAACAAGTACATCAGCAGTTGTAACAGCTGAGGCAGTTGTTAAGACATTTGATGTAGATGCAAAGCTCGATTTTACAGATGAAAGCAAGAAAACATATAATATTCCTCTTGACGAGGTTTTAAGCTATGGCACAATAGACAAGATTCAGATCAATCTCCGTTCAACTATAGGTGCAATCAGTACACTGGTAGCAGGAGTCGGAACAACAGTAGACGGCAACTGGTATCAGATAGACTACAATGAGAGCAACATTACCGCAGCAAGATACACAATTGATTTCGCAACTCCGGAAATATGCAACAAGATCAATGGTTCATCACTTCAGGTTGGATACTGGTACGGCAAAATCGTTCCTCTTTACATTGATTCAATAACAGTTACATACAAACCGCAGGAAATTACACAGACAACAACTACAGAGCCTGTTACAACACAGACTACTACAGTTACAACTACTGTAACAACCACAGAAACAACAACTACTCCGGAAACTACTACAGTTACAACGACCGTTACGACTCCGGCAACAACAACTGAAACTACAACAGTTACTACTACTGTAACAACAACTACTACCACAGTTCCGGAAACAGAACCTGTAACAACTAAAACAACTACAACTTTCAAGCCTTCACAGTATTCAAAGGTTATTGATATAAACAAGACAATATCAATGGGTAATGCACTTTCTCTTCCTTCAAGCGAAATTATTTCAGCCAATCAGATAGTTGAAAGCGTACAGCTCACATTCAGCACAGAAGGTCAGCCTATAGGCAGCCATACAATGACTCTCGGAATCTCCGGCAAAAACGGCAACTGGGAACAGTTCGGCTACAATGATTCAATAAATGAAAACAGATTTACAGTTGGCACAGCGATTTCTGAAAAGTCACAGGCTTATGTTAACGTTGAAAATTATATTACTATAGGTTACTGGTGGGGTTCAGCTGAAAGCATAACACTTGAATCAGTTAAAGTAAACTACAGAATAGATGAAGGCGACTTCAATATGGACGGCGTTGTTGATTCAACTGATGCGGAGCTGCTTAAAAAATTCATGGTAGGTTCAGACACAGAGGATTTCTACATTACAAGTGAAGAAGCTGATATCAACAAAGACGGCATTATCAATGTATTTGACTACATGGCATTCACAAGACTTATCGGATAAATTATAACCATTAAAAGCTCCCTATGATCATTACCGATCATAGGGAGCTTTATGAAGTTTCAAGAATTATTTTAAATTTCCACACCATATATTTCCACACCATATCAAAAAAATCTTAAAAATCTCTTGACTTTTCTTTAAGTGTGTGATATAATATTAATAGTACAGAATTAATGTGTAATGTATCCATTTTAGTTTTGAATCTGTGCCGAATAAAAATTTTAGATTCATAATGTGCGGATATGGCGGAATCGGCAGACGCGCCAGCTTCAGGTGCTGGTCCTCGCAAGGGGGTGGAGGTTCAAGTCCTCTTATCCGCACCAATAACAAAAAGGCTGTAAGTTATTATTGCTTACAGCCTTAATTTTATGCGGTTTTCAACTGCTTTCTCGATAAGAAGTGTTCATACAAGCTTTATAAACTACATGAAAATAATAAGCATACCTCGGAAAAAACCAAGGTATGCTTTTATTTAATCTGAATTCAGCTCTTCTGAATCATTTTCAGCTTCACTATTGTTTCTTACATCAATAACAACTGCTCTTACAAAAACAGTTACAAGATATACAATAAACAATACAGCTTCAAGCATAATAATAGGAATCATAATATCCTTGGTAACAACGGTCGGCTCAATGCCTGTTGCCGGAACAAGTATATTATATGCATGAGCAAAAGAAACTGTTTCGTAATATTCATCAGCTGTCTTGTTTACAATATCAATAAGATTTGTTACCTTTTCATTTATATCAGCAAGACGTTCTTCTGTTTTCTTTTTGTTCTCGTCAGTAGAACTGCTGTTATTTTTGTTAAGTGCTTCTACCCTTCCGCTGTAATACTCAATATTCTGCTTGCATCTTGAAAGCTCATTCTGCTTTGCAACCTTATTCTCAACAAGCTCGTCATATTTTTCTGATGCCTGTGTATAGGATGCGTCAAGATTATCCGAAACATCTCCGAGTATCAGCATTTTGTCTTTTTCATAGGTATCAATTGAATTTGAAAGCGAATCAAGCTCGGACTGCAAAACGCTCTGGTTACGTTTCAGCTGATCTATCTTGTATTCATAATATGTCAAAAGAAGCTTTTTATCATTTGTAACATTATTAATTATAACATATGATGAAAGGCTGTCAAGATCTGCTCCCTTAATAGTTTCAATTGTTGAGCTGAGATCCTCAAATGAATATCCGGTCTTGCCCGACCTGAAATCAGGATTGGCTGCTGAAAGCTTTGTAACATAATCGTCAAGATTTGTAAGCGTCGAATCAAAGACATCAATTGCCGACGGATAATCATATTCCTTGTAATCAACAGCGACTACTGAATTTCCAAGAGACTCATTATAACCATAAGTTGTAAAGAAATAATCCTGATAGCTCTTTAAAACAGCGTCAAGAACCTGCTTGCTTTCTATCAGTGACATGCCAAGACCACCGTAATCAAGCCTTATTATGTAATAGGATGGATAATATCCTATATCAAGAAGCGATTCAACTGCTGAAAGCGCAGCGCCTCCGCCGCTTGAATAAATGCTCTGATAAAGCGTCAGCTGATCCATAGCGTCATTTGGTATAACGCCTTTAATTGTTATGCATCTTCTTACAGCTTCAACGTATGCCAACGACATATCAAGTTCACTGAGCGCCGATTCAATAACGCTTGGTGATTTTATTTTATTGACATCAAATTTTTTTCCGTCGGGTGCAAGTCCTGACTGTATGCCATCGTAATTAAAGCTGACAAGAGCCGTTATTCTGCTGTCTGTAACGCTGGTTTTCAACGCCATTGTAACGCCTGTAACTGCCATTGCAACAATTATTGAAACAACGAGCCAGAGCAGAAAGAATCTCTTTGCCTGTGAAAGCAAGGTTGAAAAAGAAAGAACCTGTTTTTTCTTTTCAGTTTCATCCGGTTGCTTTAATGTAATGCTGATATTTTTTTCAGTATCCATTAATCAATATACCTCCATTAATTATGCGGTACTGCCGTATTTATTTCGACTTTTTACGGGATTTCTTCTCAGTTTTGCCTTTCTTCCTGAATGAAAGCTCCGGAAGTCTTACAAAGCAAAATACCGTTGCAGCTGTAAGATAAACTGAAATCAGGATTATCTCATATATGAATATATTCCTGGTTGAGTCGCTGACTGATGTTTTTATAAGAGCCATAAACGAATCGGAAGCCGGAGACAGAACCGTATATGCATTATTGAGAAGCACATTTTCATAATACTGTGAAGCTGTTTCATTTGCTGTTTCAAGAAGTGAATCTACCTTATCAGATATCTTTTCAAACTGCTGCTCAACAATCTCATTATCTTCCTTTGTTGCTGATGAAGATTCAAGAGCCTTTATTCGCTTTTCATACAGGCTGATTTTCTGTTCGCACGAAGCATACTCCTTCTCAGCTGAGATCTTCTGATCTATAAGATTATCGTATGTATCAGTTGACTGATCTATTGTTGCGCTGGTACTGTCTGACGAATTTCCGAGAATAAGAATGGAATTTTTCTCATAGACATCAATAGTATCTTCAAGAGCGTCTATCGTTTCCTTTGCAACCGCTTTTATTCTTCTCAGCGATTCTATCTTAAAATTATAGTTTGCAACAAGCGTTTTTTTATCCCTGCTTACATTTTTCAGGCTGATATATGAGGAAGCCCAGTCAAGATCTTCATTACAGATCGTATCTATTGAAGCGGAAATATCTGCAAATGTGTATCCATTATCCGCTCTGAATCGTGTTTTATCCCTCGACTCAAGCTCATTAAGATAATTTTTAAGAGAATTCAGAGATGTGTTGAATACGTCAACAGCATCAATATAGTCATAGTCCTTGTAGTCAATAGACTTTACGGCATTTTCAAGCGACTCATTATATCCGTATCTGGCATAGAATACGTCATAGTATCTGCCTGTTATTTCATTAAGCAGATTTGCCGCTTCCATTTTTGAAAGACCTGATTTGCTGTATTCTATCTCCATTTTATACTGCGTCGGATAATAGGACGTATCCTGAATAATCTTGGATGATTCAACAGTATCTGAACCTATCATAGGAGTATACTGTGTAATTCTGTTGATAACATTTGAAGGAACTATTCCGTCAATCGAAATATGCTTTCCAATGTTTTCAGCATTTACATTTTTTAATCCCAGCTCATCAAGCGACTGCTGAATAATATCATCAGATTTTATTTCATTTACGTCAAATTTATTTCCGTTAGGGTCAAGTCCGGATTCAATTCCGTCAAAACTGAAATTGATTATGGTGGAAACCTTTCCCTCAGAAGCGTTTGAGTAACTGCTTACCGCAACGTTTATCACTGCGACAAGAACAGCCGCTATGAGCCAGTATTTAAGAAAAGCTCTCAGACGTGACAAAAGCATTGAGAATGATAAAATGCTGCCTGATTTCTTACTGGCTGTTTTTTTATCCTTTTTTTCCGGCATATTTACCTCCATAAAGCAAAAGAATTATTTTCGGGTCAGAGTCATGAAATATGAAACTGACCCGTATCAAGAAGCATCTGCAAAAAATGCTCCTAAATCTGTCACAGAACAAATTGTACAATGT
>CAKSJL010000075.1 GCA_934463345.1 uncultured Oscillospiraceae bacterium
GGACGTAATTGCTGATATAATGGGAGAGGGCGTAACCCTGATTTCGCCTGGGGCTGAAGCTGCAAAATATGCCCAGAGCTGTCTTATGTCCGCTGATATGCTCAATGAAAGCAGCCATTCTGGAAAAAATGTGTTTTATGTCAGTGACAGCCGGGAGCTTTTTGAAGAAAATGCAAAACACTTTCTGGAGCATCCTGTGAACGGGGAAGTGTTCAGCTGTAATTTAGGGGAATAAAAAATTGAATTCAGATAAATTTTTGATAGAAATGAAAAGCATACAGTCAGTATACGATGAAAAAACGGAAACAGAACTTATAACCTCTGGAAGCTATAAAACTGATGATGACAATTTCGTTATAAGCTATCTTGACTCGGAAGCTACTGGCTTTGAAGGCTCCGAAACAGAAATATCCGTTAAGGGAAGTAGTCTTGCGTCGATAATTAGAAGGGGAACGTCAAGCTCTGATCTGGTGATTGAACCAGGAAAAAAACACCACTGTCACTATTCAACTCCTTACGGCGACATGGTTATCGGCATCTATACTCATGCGCTTGAAAACAAGCTTGACAAAAACGGCGGAAGCCTGTACATGAAATATACAATTGACATAAATACAAGCTATATGTCAGACAATGAAATAATAATGAATGTCAAAGCAATACCTGAGTCGTGCGGTATTGCTGAGGAAATATAAAAGAAAGGCTGGTTAAATACCAATGGCAGACCTTATCAGGCTTGCGTCTCAGCAGGCAAGAGAAATTATACTTGATTCGCTCGGCAGACTTGTGTCGCTCGGGAAAGCACCGGCAGAACCGCTTCCAAATTTTATAATAGAAATTCCGGCTGACAAGAGCCATGGAGATTTTGCAGCAAATGCGGCAATGGTTTCCGCAAAGGCATTTAAGCTTGCGCCGAGAAAAATTGCTGAAATGATATGCGGGGAAGCAGTTCTTGACGGGACTTATTTTGAGAAGATAGAAATTGCAGGTCCGGGCTTTATTAACTTCTTCCTGTCTAAAAAGTGGTTCTCAGCAGTTGCAGACACAGTTATAAAGGAAGCAGACTCATATGGTCATACAAATATGGGCGAGGGAAAAAGAATTCTTGTTGAGTTTGTATCGGCCAATCCGACTGGTCCTATGCATATCGGAAATGCAAGGGGAGGCGCTATCGGTGATGGACTTGCCGAGATCTTAAGTTGGGCAGGCTACAGCGTTGAAAGAGAATTCTACATTAATGACGCCGGAAATCAGATTGAAAAATTCGGAAAATCGCTCGACCTGAGATATATGCAGCTTTGCAGCAGGGAAGGACTTGCCGTTATGGCGGAGGCTGAAAATGCAACTGACAGAATCAGTGAAATTATTTACAGCGATACTGAAACTTTTCCTATGCCCGAAGATGTATATCTTGGTATGGATATTATTGCTCATGCGCACAATTTCTTTACTGAAAATGGTGCAGAGCTTTCAAAACAGCCGGAGGAGGTGCGCAGAAAGCAGCTTGTTGCCTATGCACTTCCTAAAAACATTGCCGGTCTGGAAAGAGACCTTGCAAAGTATCGCATAACCTATGACACATGGTTTCGTGAAAGTACTCTCCACAATGACGGCTCAGTTAAAAAGGTCGTTGAAATGCTGACAGAGAGAGGATATACCTACGAAAAGGAAGGCGCAATCTGGTTTAAATCATCCGAGCTTGGCGATGAAAAGGACAGAGTTCTGGTTCGTGCAAATGGTATTCCTACATACTTCGTTCCCGATATTGCCTATCACTACAACAAGCTTGTTACAAGAGGCTTTGACAAGGCTATTGATATCTTTGGCGCTGACCACCATGGATACATTCCGAGGATGAAGGCGGCTCTTACAGCATTGGGCGTTGATGCGGACAGGCTTGACATAGTTATAATGCAGATGGTAAATCTCGTGAGAAACGGTGAGAAATATAAGCTTTCCAAGCGTTCCGGAAAGGCAATAACGCTTTCAACTCTTCTTGACGAGATTCCGATTGACGCAGCAAGATTCTTTTTCAACTACAGAGAACCGAATTCACATTTCGATTTTGATCTGGATCTTGCCGTTGAACAGTCATCGCAGAACCCCGTATTTTATGTTCAGTATGCACACGCAAGAATATGCAGTCTTATAACTGCCCTGAAGGTTGACGGATACAATGCTGATTCATACAGTCCGGACGAGCTTGATATTCTGGACAAGCCGCAGGAGATCGAGCTTATACGTCATCTCGCATCATTTCCCGGGGAAATTGACAGCGCTGCAAAGGCATATGATCCTTCAAAGATCACAAAATATGCTGTTGAGCTTGCAACGCTTTTCCACAAGTTTTATGACGCATGCAGCGTAAAGAATGCCGAAACTGAAGAGCTGAAAAAAGCAAGATATACTCTTTGCCGGGCAGTTCTCCAGACGCTCAGAAATTCTTTATTCATATTAAAAATTGACAAACCGGAAAAAATGTGATATTATATTAATAGACACAAGTTACATTTTAGTTACAAATAAGTTAACAATTTGTCAATTTGCATTACAGCACTATAAAAATACTGATCCGCTAATGTCTTTATCTATGTTACAATATGTAATGTAATAAGGCTTTGAAAAATAAAAATGGAAAGGAAAAAATATATGTCAAACAGATTATTTCAAGGTCTTGTCCACCAGATGAGAGATGCTGTCAACGCAGTGATCGGAGTTGTTGATGAAACAGCAACGATAATTGCATGCAGTGACCTTACAAAGGTTGGCACAACTAATGAGTTTGTTTCGCTTGACCTGAATGATTCTCATGATATTTTCATAAGAGACGGCTATACCTATAAACCGTTTGGTCTGAGAGTCAAGCCGGAATATGCTGTTTTTGTCGAAGGCGTTGACGACAATGCCGCAAAATATGCGACAATAATGGCTATCAGTCTTTCTAACATAAAGCAGTATTACGATGAAAAATATGACAGAAACAACTTCATAAAAAATGTTGTTCTGGATAATGTTCTCCCAGGAGATATTGTCATCAAGGCGAGAGAGCTTCACTTCAGCGCAGAGATAAGCAGGGTTGTTTTCCTGATAAGAATCGTTTCTGCAAACGATATTTCAGCCTATGATGTTATCCAGAATCTTTTCCCTGACAAGAATAAGGATTTTGTTTTCAACATTACAGAAAGTGATATTGTTCTTGTAAAGGAAATCAAAAGTACAGTTGATTCCAAGGATCTGGAGAAACTTGCACGTTCTATTTCCGATACGCTCAGCAGTGAATTCTACACAAGGGTTAATGTCGGTATAGGAACTGCTGTTTTAGGCGTGAAGGAACTTGCTCGTTCGTTCAAAGAAGCGCAGATGGCTCTTGAAGTCGGAAAGGTTTTTGATACTGATAAAAATATAGTAAGTTATGACAATCTTGGTATTGCAAGACTTATTTATCATCTGCCGACCACATTATGCGAAACTTTCCTGCATGAGGTATTCAAAAAGGGAAGCATTGAATCGCTTGACCATGAAACGCTCTTTACAATTCAGAAGTTTTTTGAAAACAACCTGAATGTGTCAGAAACTTCAAGAAAGCTTTTCGTGCACAGAAACACACTTGTTTACAGACTTGAAAAAATCAAAAAACTGACAGGACTTGATCTCAGAGAATTCGATCATGCAATTATTTTCAAGATTGCGCTTATGGTCAAGAAATATTTATCCGCTAATCCGGTTAAATTCTGATTTATGCCGGGCTGTCATTTCCGGCTAAAGGAAGGTGTCCATTTTGGTAGAACTGAAAAATGTGTCTGTCACCTATTCAACAGGTGTTGACGCACTTAACAATGTAAGCCTTAAAATAAATGACGGAGAGTTTGCTTTTGTTGTTGGCTCATCAGGTGCCGGAAAAAGTACTCTTATTAAGCTTATATTGAAAGAAATCGACGCAACAAGCGGTACTGTTCTGGTTAATGACTATAATCTTAGTACGCTTAAAAGACGAAGCATTCCTGAATTCCGCAGAACTATAGGATTTGTTTTTCAGGATTTCAGACTCATACCGTCTATGACAGTTTATGAGAACATTGCGTTTGTACTTCGTGTTATTGACGCTCCGAGAAAATATATAAGAAAGCGTGTTCCTTACGTTATAAGCCTTGTAGGACTTCAGGAAAAGTCAAATTCCTATCCGAACCAACTGTCCGGCGGTGAGCAGCAGCGTGTTGCGATTGCAAGAGCACTGGTAAATGACCCTCAGCTGATTATTGCCGACGAGCCGACAGGAAATATTGATCCGGAGCTTTCCTACGAAATTGTTGACCTGCTTAAAGGAATAAACGATTGCGGAACGACGATCCTCATGGTTACTCATGAGCATGACCTTGTAAGGCATTTCGGCGGAAGAATCATAAATATAAATTCCGGCGAGATTGTTTTCGATGAAGTGATTGGAGGCGTCAATGAAGCTTAGCGGTATAAGATATCTTACAAAGCAGGGTTTTGAAAACGTCTGGAAAAACAGGATGATGGCATTTGCATCCTTTTGTGTGCTTCTCGTTTCAATACTGCTTGTAGGTATTTCGATTTTATTCTACATCAACATCAATTCCGTTATCGGCGGAATCGGTGACAAAAATGAAGTGATTGTTTTTCTTGATGAAAACATAACTACTGCTCAGACTCTGGAAATGCAGGTGATGCTTGGAAAGATGGATAATATAGAAGAGGTTAATTTCTATTCAAAGGATCAGGCATTCAAGGATATGAAAAAGAGCATGGATGAATATGAGGAGATTTTTAATTCGCTTGGCGATGACAATCCTCTGGTGGATTCGTTCAGAATAAAGGTGAAGGACATTTCACTTACTTCTGAAACGGTAACCCTCATCAATGACCTTGACCATGTATACCGTATCAGAGCACCATATGATTTTGTTAATATTCTGACGGAGATGAAAAAAATTGTAACTCTTATCGCATCTGCAATAATCGTTGCTCTTGCAATCGTTTCGATGGTCATTATATCAAATACGACTAAGGCGAGCGTTTTTGCGAGAAGAAATGAGATAAGTATTATGAAATATGTCGGTGCTACGAATACCTTTATTCGTATTCCATTTTTTGTTGAAGGCATGATAACCGGTATGGCTGCCGGAATTGTCGCAACAGTTATAACATGGATCGGATATGACGCAGTTATAAAGCTGCTTACAGAAGAGGTAAACATACTGAATATCATCGGAACAGGTTCTATACTTCCTTTCCATGATATCATAGTGACCGTTGCAGTTTCGTATATACTGGCGGGAGCGCTTATAGGTGCACTTGGAAGTGTACTGAGTACGAGAAAGCATCTGAACGTATAAAATAAAAGTCAGATGAAAATCAAAGGGAATTTTAGAATGGTGGTGTTTTGCCGCAGAGTGCGGCGAATATTGTTATGAAAGTTGCATTTGGAAAAAACAAGCTTAAAGCAATGGCGCTGGTTTTATGCGCTGTTGTAACAACAGCAAGTCTGGCGTGTGTAAATTACAGTACACCCGGAATGAAGCCGGAAGCCAAGACGATATCTGAAATTGAAGCGGAAAAGGCAGAAAATCAGAAAGAAATTGACGCACTTCAGAAACAGATGGACGAGCTTGAAAATGATGTTTCAGCCCAGCAGCAGCTCCAGGATCAGCTCCAGGAGAAGATTGACCTGCAAAATCAGAACATTGACAATGTAAATACAATTATTAACGACTTAAACGGAAAAATCGAAGAAAAGGAAAAAAAGATCAGTCAGCTTGAAAGCGATATTGCCAAAAAGCAGACCGATATAAACGAAGGTCTTGAGCTTTTCAAGGAACGACTGAGAGCTATGTACATTTCAGGGAATGACAGCCTTGCATCAGCGCTTGTAGGCGCAACTGATTTCTATGATATGCTCTCAAAGCTGGAGCTTATCTCACAGGTTGCAAAGCACGACAATGAACTGATCGATTCGCTTAAAACACAGCTTCAGCAGTTTGAAGAAGCTCAGGCTCAGCTTGACATTGAAAAAACTTCACTTGATGCTGACCTTAAAACACAGGAAGAAAACCGAAAGGAACTCAGTGCGGCGATGGAACAGCTCCAGGCTGACTATGAGGAATCTGAGGATTACATAGCCCGTAAGGAAGCTGATATGGCGTCAATGCAGAGAGATGTGGACTCAAGAAAGGCTGACAATGATGCAATGGATGCCGAAATTGAATCCATCGAAGCTGAAATTGAAAGACAGCGTCAGGCGGCAATTGCTGAACAGGAGAGACGTAAGGCAGAAGAAGAAGAAGCGGCTCAGGTGGAAGAGGACAACAGCAACAACGATAACAGCTCTTCATATGACGACTCTTCATCAGACGACAGCAGCGACAATACGACAGTTCCGGATACTTCCGCAGATGAGAATTACGGCGGCTCACTTTCATGGCCTGTTCCGGGATTCTACGGTGTTTCCAGCGGATATGGAGAGAGATGGGGAAGCTTCCATGCCGGAATTGATATTGCTGGCGGAGGTATTTCCGGTGCGACAATTACGGCGGCTGACAGCGGAACTGTAATCCTTGTAAAAACAGGCTGTACACACAATTACGGTAAGGACGGAAGCTGCGGCTGTAACGGTGGTTACGGAAACTATCTGGCTATAGATCATGGAAATGGCGTTACAACTCTTTACGGACATTGCGCAGATGTATATGTATCTGTAGGTCAGACTGTTTCAAGAGGTGAAGCTATAGGCTCAGTTGGTTCAACAGGCTGGTCGACCGGTTTTCACTGTCACTTTGAAGTCAGGGTTAACGGTTCAACAGTTAATCCGACAAGCTACTTATACTAAGAACTCATTTTAACAAAAACAAATTCTAAAATAACAGGGCAGGCTTAGGTTCTGCCCTGTTTCGTATAAAAGAATGGAGTCAAGTATGAAGAAGAAAATAAGTATCAGATCCGCCGCACTAATTGCCGGAGCAGCCGCAGTTGTAACATTTTCCGCAACCTCGTTCTGGGCGTTTCAGATATGCAGCGACAGTGTTTCCGGTCTGAGAAAAAAAGCAAAGTCCATTGAAGATATTTATACAGTTGACCAGTATATTGACAAAAACTTTTACGGTGAATATGATGAGGAAGCTATAGTCAATTCATCTCTCAAGGCAATGGTGGGTGCGCTTGATGACAAATATTCGGCATACATGACGCCGGAGGAGTATGAACAGAACCTTATAAACGCCAAAGGAACGATAAGCGGTATCGGCGTTATTGTTAACCTTACAGAAGACGGCGAAATAGAGGTCGTAGAGGTAAGTAAAAAAGGACCTGCTGAAAAGGCCGGCGTTAAGATCGGGGATATTGTAACTGAAATAGACGGCAAGGATGTTTCTGAAATGGAATATACTGACGCTGTAAATCTTGTCAGAGGCGAGAAGGGAACAGAGGTCTTTCTGACTGTCAGAAGAGGTAATGAAAAAATCAGCTTTACACTTATGCGTGAAGAGATAGTTTCAACGACAGTTACAAGCAAAATGCTGAGAAATGATGTGGGGTATATACGCATAACGGGATTTAAGGAAAATACCGCCTATCAGTATGACGTTGAGCTTAAAAAGTGCCTTGAAGCCGGAGCCAAGGGAATAATATTTGATTTGAGAAACAATGGCGGTGGTCTTGTTTCAGCATGCTCGGAATGTCTTGATCCGCTTCTACCTGAGGGTGATATTGCAATTGCAGAATTCAAGGATGGCAGTACAGAGGTTATATGCGAGTCGGATGAGCTTGAACTTGATATGCCTATGGTTGTGATTGTGAATGAAAATTCTGCAAGTGCAGCCGAGCTTTTTGCAGCTTCGCTCAGAGATTTCGGAAAGGCTGAGCTAGTCGGAAAAAATACGTTTGGAAAGGGTATAATGCAGAATACCTATAACCTTGACAACGGCGGCGGTCTGAGACTTACTGTAGCAAAATACAGAACAGTAAAATCTGAATGCTACCATGGCGTGGGGCTTGCGCCGGACTATGAAGCAGAGCTTCCGGAAAAATATACTGAAACCAGCATAGAGGATATTCCTGAAAGTGAAGATACCCAGCTTCAGAAAGCGCTTGAGGTTATAATCGGATGATTTACGGCAGCACCTGCTGGCATATAATAACTGTTAGAGAGGTGCTGTCTTGTATTTTTACGGATAAATTATAAAAAA
>CAKSJL010000076.1 GCA_934463345.1 uncultured Oscillospiraceae bacterium
TCTCATTATCGGTCCATGTTCTGCTGATAAAGAAGAGCCTGTTATGGACTACGTTGGCAGACTTGCTGTTTTACAGGAAAAAGTTAAAGATAAGATTATTATTATCCCAAGAATTTACACCAACAAACCAAGAACAACTGGTGAAGGATATAAGGGTATGATTCATCAGCCGGATCCTTCAAAGGCGGAAGATATTCTTGAGGGTCTTATACATGTACGTCATCTGCACACAAGAGCAATTGCAGAAACAAAGCTTACATGTGCTGACGAAATGCTGTATCCTGAAAACTACAGATATCTTTATGACTTGCTTTCCTATGTTGCCGTAGGCGCTCGTTCTGTTGAGGATCAGCAGCACAGACTTACTGCAAGCGGTATGGATATGCCGGTTGGAATGAAAAACCCGACAGGCGGTGATCTTTCAGTAATGCTCAATTCTATTACAGCAGCTCAGGGCAGTCATAATTTCCTTTACAGAGGCTGGGAAGTAAGCACTGACGGTAATCCGTATGCTCATGCTATTTTAAGAGGTGCGGTAAATAAGCATGGTCAGAATCTTCCTAATTATCACTATGAAGATCTCAGACTTCTTTATGAGCTTTACTCAAAGAAGGATCTTGCTAATCGTGCTGTTATTGTTGACACTAACCACTCAAACTCAGGTAAAAAATATCTTGAACAGATCAGAATAAGCAAGGAAGTTCTCCATAGTATGCGTCACAGCGATGATATCAAAGGCTTCGTAAAGGGGCTTATGATTGAAAGCTATATTGAGGACGGAAATCAGACAGTTGATGACTGCGTATATGGAAAGTCAATTACAGATCCATGCCTTGGATGGGAAAAGTCAGAAAAACTTGTACTGGAAATAGCTGATCTTCTTTAAATAAACTGCAATGCCCTTAGCAAAGCTAAGGGCATTATTTTTTTCCTATATGTTCTGATAAATACAGACATATTACTTTCAGTTTATATAAACTGTTCTGTTTCGCATTTTTTAGGTCTGGACATTAGTTTACGAAGGGCATTCTCAACATTTCCATTATTAAACAGTACTTCGTTTAACTGTTCTGTAATCGGCATTGAAACACCAAGCTTATTTGCAAGTTCAAGCGCAACTTTACAGCAATTGTACCCTTCAACTGTTCCGACAATTTTTACTGCCTCCTGAGGTGTAACCCCCTGACCAATAAGTATACCGGCTCTGCGGTTTCGGCTGTGCATACTTGTGCATGTAACAATCAGGTCACCTATTCCGGTCAGACCACTGAAAGTTGACGCACTTGCGCCCATGGCAACTCCAAGCCTCCCAATTTCAGTAATACCTCTCGTCATAAGAGCTGCCTTTGTATTGTCTCCATAATTCAGACCATCACATATTCCTGCACAAACAGCAATAATATTCTTCAATGCACCTCCTATTTCACAGCCAGTCACATCACTATTTATATATATTCTAAACACACTGCTGCTCATTATATCCTGTATATATGCGGCAGCATCTGCATTCTCAGAGGCAGCGACAACAGTTGTAGGGATTCCTCTTGCGACTTCCTCAGCGTGAGACGGACCAGAGAGAATGACAACCGGTGAGTCAGGTATCTCTTCGCTTATAACATCGCTTATAAGCTTGTGTGTTCCGTTTTCAAGTCCCTTGCTTGTATTAACAATAATCATTTCAGAAGTTACAAATGGTGCAGCTTTTTTTACTACATCTCTTACATATGGTGATGGGATTCCGAGCAGAACAACATCACTGCCTTTAATGCATGAAATATCAGGATCGAGTCTGACACTTTCAGGAATTTTAACACCCGGAAGCTTGACCTTATGTTCACCGTCCTTTCGGATTTCGGCAAGCTCTTTCTCAAATGCTGACCATACAGTTACATCATGGCCAAGATTGTTAAGCATAACAGAAAGACTTAATCCAAATCCTCCAGAACCTAAAATCGTAATTTTAGCCATAGCTGCTATTCCTCCTTTTTCTTAAATGAAAATCTGTTTTCAGTACCGTTTTTTAATCTTTGAATATTTGATCTGTGCATGAATATGACTATAGCACAAATCGGAACAGTCAATAAAGTGTGTACAAGTGAAATATTAAAAGATACCTTTTCAGCGTAATTGCGCATGAAAAATGTAACAAATGGACATAAAAGAGCTGCGGTCATTGATGAAACAGAAACATAACGAGTAAATATAAGTACAACTGCAAAAATAAGGATCAATATTCCAAATACCGCCGGATCAACTACCAGAAAGACTGATACTCCAACCAATACGCCCTTACCACCCTTAAAACCATAGTATACAGGAAAGATATGCCCTATTACCGCAAACAATCCGGCTATGTATCCTATATACCGTACATCATTCTCAACGCCTATTCCTGCGTCCAGAAGAGTGCATGCAAATTTGCATATAAAAACAGCGATAACTCCCTTTGAAAGGTCGCCTATAAGCGTTATAAGTGCTGGTAGCTTTCCGAAGCAGCGCAGAGTGTTAGTAAGTCCTGCATTGCCGCTTCCGAATTTTCGTATATCTTCCCCTTTCATAAGCCTGATAGTTATGATTGAAGAATTACAGCTTCCCAGGAGATAAGAAACAACAGCGGAAATTAAAATTGCAAAAATATATTTCATAATATGGCACCTTTATTTATCCTTGTCGTTTCTTTCTCTTACAACAAATCTTACCGGTGTTCCAGAAAGTCCGAATGTTCCTCTTATTTGATTTTCAAGATACCTCTGATATGAAAAATGGAACAAATCAGAACGATTAACAAAGGTAACAAACGTTGGCGGCTTGGTTGAAGCCTGTGTCATATAATATATTTTAAGTCGCCTGCCCTTATCCGACGGTGGCTGAACCCTTGTTGTAGCATATGCCAGAACATCATTAAGCATTCCGGTTGAAATTCTGATTGAATTCTGCTCATTGACATAATTTATCATCTCAAACAGCTTATTAACCCTCTGACCTGTTTTAGCTGAGATAAAAAGGAACGGAACATATGACATAAAGCTGAAATCATTTTCAAGCTTTGTCTGATAATCCTTCATCGTGTTATTGTCCTTGTCAACGGCATCCCACTTGTTTACAGCAACAATTGATGCTTTTCCCTGTTCATGAGCATAGCCTGCGATTTTGGAATCCTGTTCTGTGAATCCAACCTCTGCATCAATTACAATGACACAGACATCTGCCCTGTCAACAGCCATATATGCACGCAGCACACTGAAATGCTCAATCTTTTCGTTTACCTTTGACTTTTTCCTGATTCCCGCAGTATCAATAAATACGAATTTACCATATTCATTTTCTATAACGCTGTCAGTCGCATCACGAGTAGTTCCGGCAATGTCAGAAACAATTGCTCTTTCCTCGCCTGAAATTTTATTTATAAGCGATGATTTTCCGACATTAGGTTTTCCAATAACTGCAACCTTTATATACTCATCATCATAATCCTCAGTTTTATCCTCAGGAAAATATTTGAATATTTCGTCAAGAAGATCGCCGGTTCCATGACCATGTTGGGATGATATTGGAAAAGGTTCGCCTAATCCCAGATTGTAAAATTCATAAATTTCAACAGGAGGTTCTCCAAGACTATCACATTTATTTACAGCAAGAACAACAGGCTTTCCGCTTTTTAGAAGCATTGACGCAACGTCCTGATCACTCGCAGTAACACCGCATCTTATGTCTGTAACAAGAACTATGACATCGGCTCGTTCAATTGCAAGCTCGGCTTGTCTGCGCATCTGAGAGAGTATAATATCATCAGAATCAGGTTCTATTCCCCCAGTATCGACAACCATGAATTCTCTTGAACGCCATTCACATTTTGAATAAATTCTGTCACGAGTTACACCCGGAGTATCCTCAACAATAGAAAGTCTCTGACCGATAAGCTTATTAAAAAGTGTGGATTTTCCAACGTTAGGTCGTCCGACAACCGCAACAACTGGTAATGCCATAAATCACATCTCCTTTCATATTTTCAATAATAGCTTTAAACTACATGATTAATCCTAAATAAATATCTGCAAATATGCAAAAATTATACACCAACAAAAAAAGAGAAGAGGATTTTAGCTCCTCCTCTCCTCCTTGCAGGGAATTACTCAGCATCCATCTTGATAACTTCAACGCCCTTGTAGAATCCGCAATTCTTGCAAACCTTATGCGGAGCTTTTAACTCGCCGCAATTATCGCATCTGCAAAATGCAGGTGCATCCAGCTTCCAAACTGCTGAACGTCTTTTATCACGTCTAGCTTTGGAAGTTTTTCTCTTTGGTACAGCCATTCCGGCACCTCCTTAAAGCTTTTTCAAGCTCAGTTTTTTTGGCAATTACACTCGGATTCATTTAAGTCACATCCACATACAGGACAAAGACCCGCACAATCCTCTTTACAGAGCATTTTTGTTGGAAGTGACAAAAGCAGATCCGAAAGAGCAATCTCGTCAATATCAACTCTGTCATTTTCAGCAATAATATACTCATCATTATCCGAATTAACAGTTTTTACAACGATGCGCTTAAAGCTAAAGTCGTAATCACGGCTCATTTCTTTCAGGCATCTGTCGCAAACGATATCTAATGTAAACTTTACGGAATAATCTAAATGGACAACATCAGCACGATTATAAAAGCTGCCGGAAACCGTTACATCGCCGCTAAAAGAATAGCTTTCATTCTTTGGAAAATCAGAACCAGATATCTGATATTCAAAAGCTTTTTTGGCACCGACAGAATTAAAAATCTGTCTTAAATCTGCAACCATTTTATTATCTCCTTTTAAGCATCACAAATTATATTATATATAAAATTGATGTTATTGTCAATAGCTTTTTTATCAATCAATAAATTTTGTAACGCTTGCCGGCATTTCTTCGTTGTTAGCTGAAACAGTAAATACAACCTGTGTATCATCACCAGTCAGCTTGTCAAGCTTATCAAGCATGATTCCAAGCTCGTCCAAATCAGCACCACCAATTTTCAGGATAGAATCAACAAAGATTTCCTTTATGTCATAATTTCCTGCGAGCATACCTGCAATAAAGCCATAGAATGCATCATAACCGGAAATATTAAAACGCTCAGCATCAACAAGTCTTACCTTATAGCTGATATCGTATGTAAGCTTTGCTCCCTTTTCAATGCAGATAAGGTCGCCATTTGTTGACTTAACTGCGTCGTTGATCATGTCAATAAGAATCTTGGTTTTTCCTGTACCCTTTTTACCAGTAATCAGTTTAATCATTTATAAACTCCTTCCGCCATATAAAATGACTTATATTTAGTATTTTTGCTGTATATCATAATGCATTTTCAACAGCTTCAAAGCCATTGATTCATTATTGCCTTAACCTAATTTTGCTTCAAGCTCTCCCTTACGGTCTTCATAACCAGGTTTGCCCAAAAGTGCGAACATGTTTGACTTGTAGCTTTCAACGCCTGGCTGATTAAATGGATTTACACCAAGAACATAGCCTGAAACAGCACATGCCTTTTCAAAGAAGTAAATCATATATCCAAGATTCTCTTCATTTATTTCATCAAGCTCAAGGATAATATTTGGAACGCCGCCTTCTGTATGTGCAAGAATAGTTCCTTCAAATGCCTTTCTGTTTACTACAGACATATTCTGATTTGTAAGGAAATTCAAGCCGTCAAGATTCTCTGCATCATTTTCAAGGAAAAGATCCTGTTTTGGTTTCTTAATGTCCACAACAGTTTCAAACATAACTCTTGAGCCATCCTGAATGAACTGACCCATAGAGTGAAGATCTGTTGAGAATACAACTGATGCCGGGAAAATACCCTTATTGTCCTTGCCTTCGCTTTCACCGAACAGCTGCTTGTACCATTCAGACATCATGCAGAATGCAGGGTCATATGAAACCATCATTTCAACAGACTTACCCTTACGGTAAAGAATGTTTCTGAGAGCTGCATACTTATAGCAGTCGTTGTTGTCAAAATCAGCAAAATAGTCCTCTCTTGCCTTTGCTGCACCCTTCATAAGAGCATCAATGTCACATCCTGAAACAGCAATTGGAAGAAGACCAACAGCTGTCAGAACTGAGAAACGTCCTCCTACATCATCAGGAATAACAAATGTTTCATAACCTTCTGTATCAGCGAGACTCTTAAGTGTTCCCTTTGCCTTATCAGTTGTGCAGAAAATTCTGTCCTTTGCGCTTTCACGTCCGTATTTATCTTCAACAAGCTTTTTAAAAATTCTGAAAGCAAGAGCAGGTTCTGTTGTTGTACCTGATTTTGAGATAACGTTTACAGCTATATCTCTTCCCTCACATATTGACAGAACTTCCTGAAGATATGTAGGATTAATATTATTTCCAACATAATAAATATCAGGCGTATCCTTTTTCATATTATTGTAGAATGGGGACTTGAGCAGCTCGATTGCAGCTCTTGCACCAAGGTATGAACCGCCTATACCGATAACGATCAATACATCGGAATTTTTCTTAATTTTTTCGGCAGCTGCCTTTATTCTCGCAAATTCTTCCTTATCATAATCCACCGGCAAATCAAGCCATCCAAGAAAGTCGTTTCCAAGACCTGTTTTATCATGAAGAACCTTTGCAGCAGTCTCAACCTGTGCCTTAATACCTGTCAGTTCATCTTCATTTACAAATTTTTCAACATATTTGCTGTTAAGCTTTAAAGCCATTTTATGTTTCCTCCAGACAACAATGAAAAAAGCCGTCAGGGCATATTTCTCATTTAATATTCTTACTCTTAACATTTTACTATATTTCTGAAATCTTTTCAAGGTAAAACTTGATTATTGTCTGTTTTGAATAAATATAAGACGTATTATTTGTACATATTGTGCAGAATATTGTCTAAGGAATCAATAAATGTGACCTTTTTTACAGCATTTTCTGTTATAAGGTCGGTTTCATGCAATAATGTGTCACCATTATAGAATCCGACAGTTCCTACCTTTTGACCTTTTTTTATTGGAGCATAAAGATACTCCGGCATAAAAATCACTGTTTCTATTTCGCCATTATTTTCCGGAACTACCAATCCGCTGAGATTTCCTGTTGTAATTTCCACTGCCCTATCAACGCCGCCTTTTACTTCCAATGGTCTTATGAATTCTCCGGAAAATGAAGGTGTTGTAAGTTTATAGGATGAAAATCCCACAGACATAAGTGATTTTGCCGCAGAAAATCTTTCATCTTCGTCACAGCTGCCCAATACAACTGCAATATAGCTCTTCCCATTACGTTGTGCCGACAGAGCCAGACAATAACCCGATTCATCAGAATGTGCGGCTTTAAGCCCCGTTATACCGTCATAGCTTCTTACAAGTTTATTTTCGTTTACAACCTCCGTCTGACCGTTTCTTACAGTATCAGTCCATGTGGTCATAATGCTGTAAAGAAATTCATGTTTAAGCAGTTCACGGCAAAGAAGCGCAACATCATAAGCTGTTGAATACTGCCCATCGCAATCATACCCTGCTGCATTTCTGAACGCAGTATTTCTCATGCCCAGTTCAAAAGCTCTGGCATTCATCATATCAACAAATTCTTCTTCACTGCCACCTATTTCTTCAGCAATAACAATTGATGCATCATTGGCATTACCAATAATGATAGCTTTCAGCAGTTCTTCAACTGTTATATTTTCTCCAGGCATAAGCCAAATAACAGCGCCCTTTATCCCCTCCACTGAGGAACTGACAGTAAGCTCCCTATCCATTTTGAGATTATCAGATTCAATTTCTTCGGCAGCAAGTAAGACAGTCATGAGTTTGTTAAGAGTCCCCTGTGCTGTTTTGTCATAGCCACCAGATTCTTTTATCACTGCACCTGTTTCTGTTTCCATAAGAAGCGTTCGCATTGTATAATCCGGATGCTTTTCCAGTGCATACACATTAGCTCCTAGCATCTCTATCAGCATAACAGCCATAAAAATCAAACATTTAAACTTTTTTATCATAATAAACCGCCATATTCTTGAATTTAAAATATGATAATTTATATGCTGATTTTCATGAAAATAACACCGCC
>CAKSJL010000077.1 GCA_934463345.1 uncultured Oscillospiraceae bacterium
GATTACTCCCTGGAAGCAGGAGGCAAAAGAATAAGACCTGTACTTGTGCTGGAATTCTGCCGTATATGCGGCGGTGACTGGAAAAAAGCAATTCCGGCGGCGTGTGCTATAGAAATGATACATACCTTTTCACTTATACATGATGATCTTCCATGTATGGACGATGATGATTATAGGAGAGGAAAACCGTCATGTCATAAAAAATTCGGAGAGGCAATGGCTGTTCTTGCCGGAGATGCGCTCGCGATAAGACCGTTTGAAATAATTGCTTCCGCTGATGGAATTGATTCCGGAAAGAAAGTAGCTTTAATACAGGATCTGGCTTGTTCATCCGGTGCAGAGGGAATGATCGGCGGTCAGGTTATTGACATGGAAAATGAAGAGCGTGACAATGTTGACGCTGAAAATCTTGCATTTATGTATTCCCTTAAAACCGGAAAGCTTATAGAAACCTCCTGCCGTATGGGATGTATATGCGCCGGGGCAGATGAAAAGAGAATGCATGCAGCACAGGAGTATGCAAAAGCTCTTGGCGTTGCTTTCCAGATTATTGATGATATTCTTGATGTAGTTGGCGACAGCGCTGTTCTGGGAAAGCCGGTCGGAAGTGACAGTGAGGAAAATAAAACCACATTTGTAACTGTATATGGTCTTGAGAAGGCAAGAGAACATGCCAGGGAATATACGCAGAAAGCGCTGGCATCGGCTGCTGAGTTTGAAGATAATGAGTTTTTGACAGAGCTTACAAAATCATTGCTTGAAAGAAGCTATTGACTTTATTTAAATAATGACCTGTTCACATTTCCTATGCGGACAGGTTCTGAAGTCAGGTTTGCTGTCTGTGCAGCCGGAAAATATCAGGAAAGGATTTAAGGAACTGCTTGGCGGTATGCGGGAAATGTCTGTATACAATAGCTGAGTATTATTGGGGTATGATTCCTGTTTAAATATAAAGTAATTATGAATGAAAATAATGATGTAATGCTTGACGCACTGGTTCTTCCGGAGGATCTGAAAAAGCTGGATAATAGTCAGTGTCGTCAGCTTTGCAGTGAGATTAGAAAAATACTTGTCGAAACTGTATCAAAAAACGGCGGTCATTTAGCTTCAAACCTTGGGGTTGTCGAGCTTACAATGGCTATACACAAAGCCTTTAATTCTCCGGAGGATAAAATAGTATGGGATGTCGGACATCAGGCATATACGCATAAGTTGCTTACCGGAAGATTAAAGGAATTTCCGACTATCCGTAAGGAAAATGGCATATCGGGATTTACAAAGCCTTCAGAATCTGAGCATGATGCATTTATAAGCGGACACAGCTCTACATCCATTTCAGCTGCATTTGGAATTGCCAAAGCAATGAAGTTAAACGACAGTGAAAATTATGTGGTTGCAGTAACAGGTGACGGAGCTATGACCGGCGGAATGGTGTATGAGGGGCTTAATAATGCTGGAAAGTCTGATGTTAACCTGATTGTGATAGTAAATCATAATGATATGTCGATTTCCAAAAATGTGGGTGCACTTGCAAAATATCTCCTTTCAATAAGGACAAAGCAGAAATATGTCAGGACAAAACAGGCAGTCGAAAAGGCTCTTTCAAATACGCCTATAGTTGGCAAGCCTATAGCAAAAATATTGAAAAATTCAAAGGACACCGTAAAAAGCACTGTTTACAGAAACGCAAACAATGCTAATACTACTCTTTTTGAGGATCTGGGATTTATTTATCTTGGGCCTGTTGATGGGCATGATCTTGATGCGCTTGATGAAGTTCTTGCAACAGCAAAGACATATCACAAGCCGGTTGTCATACATGTAAATACTGTTAAAGGAAAAGGATACGAACCGGCAGAAAAAAATCCTGGTGAATTTCATGGCATTTCCAGATTTGATATTATAACCGGAAATCCGGAGGTTTCATCAGATGACTGCTATTCTACGGTTTTTGGCAGAGAACTTCTGAGGCTTGCAAAGGATGATGAGCGAATATGTGCTGTAACTGCTGCAATGAAATATGGTACAGGCTTACAGTTTTTTTCCGGTGAACTTAAAAACCGTTTTTTTGATGTAGGAATAGCTGAGCAGCATGCAATGACTTTTTGTGCTGGACTTGCATCAGCCGGAAAACTTCCAGTATTTGCTGTATACTCATCGTTCCTCCAGAGAGCTGTTGACCAGATGATACACGATGTGGCGATAGGTTCAAATCATGTGGTTGTCGGAATAGATCGCGCAGGAATAGTAGGCGAGGACGGGGAAACTCATCAGGGAATATTTGACGTTTCTTTGATTACAGATATTCCTGGAGCAGTTATTTATTCTCCGTCATGCTATGAAGAGCTTAAAATATGTCTTTATGATGCATTGTATAAAAATGATGGTCTTGTCTGTCTGCGTTATCCAAAAGGAAATGACTGCACAAGTTTTGATAAATCTGATCTTAATACGCTGTATACATTCATTTCCAGAAGTTTGTCTGATACACTTCTCGTTACATACGGAAGAATATATGATGAACTTCACAAGGCGTATGTGCTTTTAAATGATGAGGGATTTAATTGTGATTTGCTGAAAATCACGAGGATTTGTCCGCTTGATCCTGAAATGATCAAAAAAACTGCTGGCTATAGAAAAATTATATTTTTTGAGGAAGGAATTCAAAGCGGAGGTATTGCGGAACATTTGTGTTCGGAGATTATGGATAATGGTTTCAAAGGAAGTTATCATATTAAAGCAATAAACGGCTTTGTAAAACAAGCATCAGTCAAAAGTGCGCTTGAAAGTCTCGGCTTTGACTGTGATTCAATGATAAAATATATCCGGAATATTGCGGAGGAAAGAACTTGAAGGAAAGACTCGATGTTACGATGTTTGAAAGAGGTATGGCAGCAAGCCGTCAGAAGGCCAAAGAAATGATAACCGAAGGACATGTGAATGTTAATGGAAAGACTTGTATGAAACCGTCATTCGCAGTTGATTCCGACGCTGACATACATATAATCGGCGAAACATTAAAATATGTAGGCAGAGGCGGTTTAAAGCTTGAAAGCATAATTTCTCTTTGCGGCATTTCTCTTGAAGGCAAAATATGCATGGATATCGGGGCTTCAACGGGAGGTTTTACTGACTGTATGCTGCAAAACGGTGCATCAGCTGTATACGCAGTAGATGTCGGAAGCGGTCAGCTCGCACAAAAGCTTGCTGCCGATTCTCGTGTGATTAATATGGAGAAAACCGACATAAGAAATATCAGTTTATGTGATCTGGAGAAAAAGCCGGAGTTTATAAGTGCTGATGTTTCATTTATCTCATTGAAATTAATACTCGGAAAGATTTATGAATTACTTGCAGATAATGGAGTTGCTGCCGTTCTTATAAAACCGCAGTTTGAAGCGGGAAGAGAAAATATAGGTAAGAATGGAATTGTCAAATCCAGAAATGTGCACAAATCTGTTGTGGCGGACATTATTTCATTTTCATCCCAACTGGGTTTTTCAATTGCTGGTATTTGCTGTTCTCCTATTACTGGTTCAAAGGGAAATATAGAATATCTTATGTGCCTGAAAAAAAACGGGCAGAGCATAAATGTTGATGTAGTAAAGCTGGTTGATGATGCATTTAATAAATTGAAATCCGGAGGGAAATCATGAAAGCAGCCGTATTTCCGAATTTTCAGAAACAGAATGCGCTTGAATGTGCAAGATCTGTTTGCGATATACTGCATAAAAATGATATTGAGGTGTGGATTGACAGCAGTTATCAAAAAGAATTTTCTGATAAAAGTATGGTCAGATTTGGTCTGTTTGATGAATTTGCGAAAGAAGCCGATTTTGCACTTGCAATAGGTGGGGATGGAACTATTCTTAAATGTGCAAACCATATATTTGAAACTAAAACAAAGCTGCTTGGTATTAATACTGGCAGATTAGGATTTATGTCGGCACTTGAATCAGATCAGCTTGAATGTCTGAAAAGGCTGAAAACCGGTGATTACAATGTGACTGAACGAATGATGATTGAGTGCGAAATTATAGGAAGTAATGAGATTTATACTGCTTTGAATGATATTACTATTTCTGGAATGTACTCAAGAATATGCGACTTTTCCATTTATGATAACAGCGGAAAAATAGGAACATATCGTGCTGATGGAGCTGTTTTCAGCACACCAACCGGTTCAACGGCGTATTCTCTTTCGGCAGGCGGCCCTATAATTGATCCGAATCTTGAATGCATAGAAATGACGCTTATATGTCCGCATTCACTTTTTGCACGTCCTATGATTTTCCCGGCTGAAAAAAAAATACGTTTTCTGACGGATAATAAAAACAGGCAGAACATTATTGTGAGTGTTGACGGAAATGATCCTGTTGCACTTGATAATGGAAAAGTAGCTGAAATACGTCGCTCTGACAAGAAAATACACTTAATTAACATGAATGATAACTCATTTTATAATTCTCTTAACAGAAAAATGATGCATCCTATAAAATAAAAACAGATCTTTGAGAAAGGAATTTTTGAAGTAGCAATGAAAAATAAAAGACAGTATAAGATTCTTGATATTATAAAATTGCATAATGTTGAAACACAGGAAATGCTTCAGAATCTTCTTGCTGAATATGGATTTAAGGTTACTCAGGCAACTGTTTCAAGAGATATAAAAGAACTAAAGCTTGTAAAAAAGCTTACTGAAAATGGAATATATAAATATGTTGCCCCACCTGAAAACCAGTTTAAGCAAAACCTTTTCATAGATACAGTAAACGAAATAGACTATGCTATGAACACTGTTGTTATAAAATGTCACACAGGAATGGCACAGGCTGCATGCGCTGCACTTGACAGTATGAACTATGACGGAATAGTCGGAACTATAGCCGGTGATGATACAATATTTGTACTCATGCGAACAGAAGCTGAGGCGAGAAAACTTGTAAAGACATTCAGAGAACTGGTCTGGAGGTAAAAGATGCTTAAAGAGATTTGTATAGAAAATCTTGCTGTAATAGAACGTGCAGTTATACCATTTTCAGATTCATTTAATGCTTTTACTGGTGAAACCGGTGCCGGAAAATCTATTCTTATAAATGGTATTAATGCTGTTTTAGGGCAAAGAGTGACAAAAGATATTGTTAGAACAGGCAGTAAAAAAGCTGCTATTACTGCACTTTTTACTGAGCTATCAGAAAATGTCTGCGCAAAGCTTGATGAGCTCGGAATATCCCATGAAAATAACGAAATAACTGTAACAAGGGAAATTGCAGCGGATGGCGGAAGTGTCGCAAGAGTAAATTCAAGGACGACTACAGTTTCTGTTCTCAGAGAAATTGGTGAAATGCTTATAACAATTCATGGTCAGCACGATAATCAGATACTTCTTGCGTCTGAAAAGCATATAGAAGTTCTTGACAGCTATGGTGAAAGCGATAAATTACTTGACGATTACAGAACAAGCTTCCGAAGTCTTCAGATTCTTGCTAAAAAGATTGGTGAAATGAAGAAAAGCAGAATGGAAAAGCGTGACAGAGTAATTTTGCTTAAAGAACGCATTGATGAGCTAAAAAAACTGGAACTTGAATCTGTTGATTATGAAAATTTGGAAAGTGAATATAATACGATACAAAATATTGATAAAATTGCAAGTGCTATAAGAAATGCAGATACTATTTTAAACAGCGAGAGTGATGAAAATGTTGTGGATATGCTTTCTGCATGTGAAGATGAACTGACTGCTATATCAGACTATTCTGAAGATGCGTTCGTACTATCTGAAAGGTTATCTGCTGCAAAAATTGAAATTTCAGATATAGCTGATGAGCTGAACAAGATACTTGACAATCTTGACATAGATGAACGAAGATTTGAATATGTTATAGCAATGTATAACAGAATAAATCATGCCTTGAAAAAATATGGCTGTGATTTTAATGAACTTTTAAAGCTTTATGAAGATTCTCAGAAAGAGCTTGAAAGTATTGAGTTTTCTGATGAAGACCTTATCAGGATGTCAAATGAAAAGGATAAGCTTTTGCATGAAGTTACTGAAAAGGCAAAAAGACTTTCTGAACATAGAAAAACTGTTTCTAAAAAATTTACTCAGCAGGTTACAGATGAGCTTAAATTTTTAGACATGCCTAATGTTGTAATCAAGGTAAAACAGGAAAAAGGAAAACTCACTATAAACGGTATGGATAATATAGAATTTTTAATTTCTGCCAATATGGGAGAAGAACCAAAACCAATTGCGAAAATTGCATCTGGCGGTGAACTGTCAAGAATTATGCTGGCCCTAAAAAGTGTTATTGCTGAAAAAGATTCTATACCAACTATGATTTTTGATGAGATTGATACAGGCGTAAGCGGTAGAGCAGCGCAGAAAATTGGCATAAAAATAAAACAGATAAGTAAGATTAGGCAGATACTTTGCGTTACCCATCTTTCTCAGCTGGCTGTTATGGCGGATAATCATCTTCTTATTGAGAAAAATGTTGCGGATGAAAGAACGGTTACGAGCGTAATACCGCTTGATTTTAATGGACGTATAAAGGAAATTGCAAGAATAATGGGCGGCGAAAACCCAAGTGAAACTATGCTTAAAAGTGCAGAGGAGGAGCTGAGAAGAGCCGCTGATATTTAGGGGCTTGAAAAATATGGATTACTGTTTTAACGGCGGATGTTGGGGAGCAGTTTTTGCTGTTCCACAATCAGTCGTGGATAATTACATAAAACTGGCGAATGAAGCGGCAGTAAAGGTATTGCTTTTTGTATTGAGAAACAGCGGAAAAAGCTTTTCTTCAGATGAGATAGCCACAGCGCTTAATTTAAAGGAAAGTCAGGTTGAGGAAGCGTTTATTTTCTGGGAAAATGCTAATATATTTTCCAAATGCAGTGAATCGGAGCATAAAGAGGAGAACATTCAGCCGGAAAAAATCATTAATTCCGAAGTATCTCAAAAAAAATCAAAGAAAAACAGCATCCCGTCCGGTACTTCATATAATCTTAAACCGACTGAAATTGCAGAACGTGTAAAAACGTCAGAGGATGTCAGAGTTATGTTTGCAATGGCAGAAGCAAGCTTTGGAAGGCCACTTAACCATACCGAACAGCGATCCTTTATATGGATGCATGATTACCTTGGAATGTCAGCAGATGTTTTGATAACAATTGCTGCATACTGTATTTCAATAGACAAGGGTAGTATAAAGTATATTGAAACGCTTGCCTCAGACTGGTCGGATAAGGGGATAAATTCTCTTGAACGTGTTCAGGATGAGATTAAAACTCAGGAAGAAAAGCATTCGTTTAATGGAAAGATAATGAAGGCATTTGGTATGGAAAGACGTCCGACAGCAAAACAGCAGGAATTTATAGACAGCTGGAAAACTAAGGGGTATAGTCTTGAACTTATAGAGTATGCCTATGAGAAAACCATCGAAGCGATTGATAAGCTTAATTTTCCATACATAAATAAAATACTTGAAAACTGGTATTCGCAGGGCCTCATAACAAAATCTAAAATTGATAATGAAACTAAAACCTATAAAAATAAAAATGATAAATCAAAGGAAAGCGAGCATTCATATAACCTTGATGATTATAAGTCACTGGTCAATAATTTTGGAGGTAAATGATGAGCGTAAATAAGGAAATACTAAACAAGGCAGTTGATATAATAAAACAGCGAAGAAATAAGGCGAAAGCTGTAAACGATGAACATTTCAATGAAATAAATTTTCGGATACCAGAGATAGGCGAGATAAACAGTCAGCTTGCCAAAGCAGGAATGGAAATTCTTAATGCTATAAAAAGCAACAACAACGTTAATCTGAAAATTGAAGAAATGAAAAAAAAGAACCTACAGGCACAGATGCTTATAAGGCGATTGCTTGTACAAAATGGATATCCAGAGGATTATCTGGATATCAGATACACATGTGAAAAATGTTCTGATACTGGTTTTGCAGGCGGTGAGAGGTGTATCTGTTTTAAAAATCTTGTTGCCGTACTTTCAGCAAGGCAAATG
>CAKSJL010000078.1 GCA_934463345.1 uncultured Oscillospiraceae bacterium
GGCTTTGCCCTTTGGAAACCCACAGCCTTTAAAAAGGCTGGCGAAACTTTTACTTCGCCATTCGTCGGAGATAATTAAGATTTATTGGAAAAATAAAATGACGGTCATTTGACCGCCATTTATATATAATAAATTACTTCTCAGAACAGAATTCTACCTTTTCGCCTGCAAGTATCATATTTGTCGTTCTCATAGCACACATTTTTCCACACATTGAACAGGTGTGTCTATCCTTTGGCGGAGTGCTTTCAAAGTATCTTCTTGCCTTTTCCGGATCAATCGCATACTTGAACATTTCGTCCCACTCAACTCTTCTTCTTGCATCACTCATCTTGTTGTCTATATCTCTTGCGTTCGGGATTCCCTTTGCAATGTCCGCAGCGTGGGCGGCAATTTTTGAAGCAACAATACCCTCACGAACATCGTCAGAATCAGGAAGTCTTAAATGTTCAGCTGGTGTTACATAGCAGAGGAAATCTGCGCCGTTTGCAGCAGCAATAGCTCCGCCGATAGCGGATGTGATATGGTCATATCCCGGAGCAATGTCTGTAACCAGAGGACCTAAAACATAGAAAGGAGCATTATGGCAGAGTCTCTTCTGGAGGGTCATATTTGCTGCAATCTCATTCATTGCCATGTGTCCCGGACCTTCGACCATTACCTGAACATCCTTTTCCCAGGCTCTTTTGGTAAGAGCGCCAAGCTCGATAAGCTCGGAAATCTGACCTGCGTCTGTGCTGTCATTTATAGAACCAGGTCTCAGAGCATCACCCAGGCTTATTGTAACATCATATTCCTTTAATATGTCAAGAACTTCATCGTAATATTCATAGAACGGATTTTCATTCCCTGTCATTTCCATCCATGCGAAAAGCAGCGAACCGCCTCTTGAAACAATGTTTGTAAGTCTGCCCTGACGCTTGAACGCTTCAACAGCTCTTTTGTTGATTCCTGCATGAATCGTCTGGAAATCAACGCCTTCCTTTGCGTGTGCTTCAACAACTTTCAGAAAATCCTTTGCTGTTATGTCAAGAAGATCCTTTTCAAGGTATCCAATGGCATCATACATAGGAACTGTTCCTATCATTGCTGGAGACATTTCAACAAGCTCTTTACGGAAAGTATTGGTCTTGCCGTAGTTGCTCAAGTCCATGATGGCTTCACAGCCGAAGTCGATAGCCATTTTCACCTTTTGCATTTCCATATCATAATTTTTGCAGTCGCCGGAAATACCAAGGTTTACATTGATTTTGGTTCTGAGTCCGGAGCCGATACCTTCAGCGCTGAGAGCCTTATGATTAATATTAGCCGGAATGCAGACACAGCCTGACGCAACTTTTTCACGCAGTACGTCTTTATCTATATTTTCCTTTTTTGCGACAGTTTCCATTTCAGGCGTTATAATGCCCTTTTTAGCCGCTTCCATCTGGGTTTTATAATTCATTCGCTTTACCTGCCTTTTTATAAAAATGATTAAGCGGACCTCTCCCTTTTCCAAGATCAAGGCAGTCCGCAATTGCACCTGTTACATAGCCTTTTGCCAGTTCAACTCCCTTTTTCATGCTGTATCCCTGAGCCAGGAAAGCAGCTAATGAGGATGAGAGTGTACAGCCTGTTCCATGAGTATTCGGGTTGTCAATTCTGGGATTTTCCAGAACTGTAAAACTGTTTCCGTCAAAAAATACATCCGCCGCAGAATTGTTCAGATGACCGCCTTTAACAATAACGCTTCTGCATCCGAACTGCATTATTTTTTCAGCAGCCATTTTCATATCGTCTGTTGTTTTTATGTTCATTTCTGAGAGCACCTCGGCTTCAGGAATATTCGGCGTTATAATATCTGAGATCGGGATCAGCTTTTCCGAAAGAGCTGTAATAGCATTTTCTGTTATGAGTCTGTGACCGCTTGTCGACACCATAACAGTATCTGTCACTATGTTTTTTACATTGTTCTTTTTAAGAAAATCTGCAATGGAGTCGATAATTTGGCTGTTTGAAAGCATACCTATTTTAACTGCGTCCGGAACAATGTCAGAGAATACTGCTTCGAGCTGTTTTTCAACAAATTCCGGTGGAATGTCATGTATACCATATACCCCCATGGTATTCTGGGCAGTAACTGAGGTAATAACGCTCATAGCATAGCAGCCGTTTGCGGAAATTGCCTTTATATCTGCTTGTATGCCTGCGCCGCCTATGCTGTCACTTCCGGCAATGGTCAGAACTGTTTTCATATTGCTCTCCTTTATGCTTCAAACTGGCTTACGATATTTTTAAGCAGCATAGCCGAAGCACAGATATTTTCCTGTCCGAAAAGCGCAGAAACTACAGCAATTCCTGCAATGCCTGTTTTTTTCAGTTTCATTGCGTTTTCGGCATTTATCCCGCCTATCGCAACGATTGGCAGGGGGATCTGTCTGCATATTTCCGTCAGATTTTCTATCGGCAGGGGAACTGTATTGGTTTTTGTTGTAGAACCAAAAACTGCTCCGCAGCCGAGATAATCAGCGCCTGCTGCAAGCGCTGACTGCGCTTCATAGAGATTGTGTGCTGTTGCACCGATAATGGCATTTTTTCCAAGAACACGTCTTGCGTACAGCAGATCGCCGTCATACAGACCGAGATGAACCCCATCTGCACCGCACTTATAGGCAATTTTTATAGAATCATTTATGATAAGCGGAACATTATACCTGTGGCATACGTTTATGAGTAATTTTGCGGTTTCGATTATCTCATTCTCACTCCTGTTTTTCTCCCGAAGCTGAATGATGGTAGCTCCGCCCTTTATTGCCTGTTCTACTGCATATCCGATATCTGTTACTCTTTTGAGTGAACTACTTCCGACAATTCCGTAAAGCTTTAGCTGCTTTTTTTCACAAACCGGCTTTTCATTATTTGTAATATTCAATTTTCTACCTCTGATAAACAACGAGGCGTACTCACATATAGGAGTACGCCGTAATAAAACATTATAATACTCCCTGCGCCGGCATTATCCGATCAGGTTTAACGGGTTTGATCTCAGCTAAAAAGCACCCCGGATTTTTATTAAATTCTTAGTCCAGCTTGACTACCCAGCCGTATTCATCAGGAAGCTTGCCCCACTGAATACCTGTCATTGTGTCATACAGCATCTGAGAAATCTCGCCTATTTTATTGTCGTTGATCTCCATTATCTTGTCGTTCCATTTAAGGTGACCAACAGGGGATATAACAGCAGCTGTGCCTGTTCCGAATACCTCGTCAAGCTTTCCTGCATCATAAGCATCAGCAATTTCCTGGATTGAAATTCTTCTTTCTGTTACCTTATAGCCCTTCTTGCGGCATATTTCAATAGCAGATTTTCTTGTAATACCCGGCAGTACAGAGCCTGTCAGTTCAGGAGTTATAACCTCGCCGTCTATTACAAAGAAGATGTTCATAGAGCCGACTTCCTCAACGTATTTCTGTTCAACGCCGTCCAGCCAGAGAACCTGTTCATAATCCTGCTTGTGTGCTTCATCCTGACCAGCAAGTGAAATAGCATAGTTTGCGGCAGTTTTTACAAATCCTGTACCGCCTCTTACGGCTCTTACATATCTGCTTTCAACATAGATCTTTACAGGGTTAAGACCGGTTGAGTAGTAAGCTCCGGAAGGAGAAAGAATTATTATAAACATGTAGTGGTCAGCAGGACGTACGCCTACATAAGGGTCAGTTGCAATAACAAACGGTCTTATGTAAAGTGAAGCACCCTCTGTATGAGGAACCCAGTCCTTTTCGATATTAAGAAGAGTTTTTAGTGCTTTAAGTGCGTCAGCCTCCGGAATTTCCGGAATAACCATTCTTTTGTTTGAAGTGTTAAGTCTTTTGAAGTTTTCGTCTGGACGGAAAAGCTGTATTTTTCCCTCAGCAGTACGATAAGCCTTTAATCCCTCAAAAACTTCCTGTCCGTAATGCAGGCACATAGCTGCCGGTGACAGAGAAAGATTCTGATAAGGAACGATTCTTGCATCGTGCCATCCCTTACCTGTATCATAGTCCATTATGAACATATGATCAGTAAAAATATGACCGAATCCGAGCTTGGTTTCATCAGCCGGCTTTTCCTTAGGTGTTTTGGTAAGTTCCATTCTGATATCCATTTAATAAGACTCCCTTTTTGTCTGTATCAGTCGCAGACAGTAATATATTTTTTTTGAAATTTAGTTTTATATGCCGCAATCGCCGCTGCAGCACCGACCGCAATAGTGGAAATCACAAAAACAGCCAGCAAGATTTTACTGCTCTTTTTCATTTTCACTCATCTCCTTAAATTTCATTAATAACTGTTGCTTTTTCTATTATATCACATTTTTTTTATCTTGGCTATACATTTTTCAAAAAAATATCTGAGAACCTGTCTTTACGAAAAATTGTAAAATCAAGTAATTTTAATGGAGGTCTTATACCAATTGACATAGCTGACAAAATGATGTATAATATTATCTGCTTAGGACAGCTGTGAAGCTGAGAGCTGTCCTGCGGATATAGAGGAGATCTGACAGATGAAAAAGCATAGTATAAAGAAGGGTATGACGTACCCTAAAATAGTTGCTCTGGGTTTTTTTATTCTTATTGCAGTCGGAACGATACTGCTCATGATTCCGGCAGCCAGCCGACAGCCGGGTTCTGTGGGATTTAATGACGCTGTTTTTACTGCAACGTCTGCATCGTGCGTTACCGGTCTTGTTGTGGTTGACACATATACAAACTGGACGCTTTTCGGGCAAATTGTGATTCTGTGTCTTATTCAGATAGGTGGACTGGGATTTCTTACAATACTTGCAATGTTTTCAATGCTGTTTCACAGAAAGATAGGACTGAAAGAGCGAAGCCTTCTTCAGGAAAGCGTTAACACAATGTATATAGGTGGTATTGTAAGGCTTATAAAAAAGATACTTATAGGAACCTTTGCCATTGAGTTTATCGGTGCTGCGGCTCTTTCAACCAGATTTATTCCGAAAATGGGAATCGGCATAGGAATATACAATAGTATTTTCACTTCAATTTCTGCTTTCTGCAATGCTGGATTTGATCTTATGGGCAGATATAAGCCATATTCTTCACTTATGATGTTCAGGGATGATATTGTTGTAAATATTACGGTAATACTGCTGATACTTATAGGCGGAATCGGATTTTTCGTCTGGGATGATATAACGGTAAACAAACATCACTTTACACGTTATAAGCTGCATACAAAGCTTGTACTGATCGCAACAGCTGTGCTTGTTGTGTTCGGAACAGCGCAGTTTTACATATTTGAAAGCGGTACTGTCCTGGAAGATCTCAGGGTTCATCATAAAATAACCGCTTCTGCATTTATGGCAGTTACGCCGAGGACGGCAGGATATAATACAGTTGATCTTCCGTTAATGACATCAGCGGGAAAAATGCTGACTATAATTTTTATGTTTATTGGCGGAAATCCCGGCTCGACATCAGGCGGTATCAAGACGACAACAACTATAATATTTATATTGTCGGTCTGGTCAAGTCTCAGAAACAACAATGAGATAAATGTTATGAAACGCCGCCTTGAATCAGATGCACTGAAAAGGGCCGCTGCTGTTGTCACCATAAACATAACGCTTATAATCATATCGCAGCTTCTTATATGTGCTGCGCAGCCGGAACTTGATCTGACTGATGTTACCTTTGAAGTCTTTTCTGCTATAGATACCTGTGGAATGACAATGGGAATAACAAGAGAACTTAACACATTTTCGAGATATGTAATAATCTTTCTTATGTTCTGCGGACGTGTGGGAAGTCTTTCGTTTGCGCTTCTGTTCACAGAGCAGAAATCACCTAACATGGTTCAGAATCCGGTTGAGAAAATTAATATTGGTTAAATTGCCGTTTATTCCTTAAACATCAGGGAATTCCGGCAGAACGGGAGTTTTAAAATGAAATCTATACTTATAATAGGTCTTGGTCGTTTCGGCACACATCTTATACATAAGTTTTATGACCTGGGTGATGAGGTAATGGCAGTTGATATCAACGAAGCCAAGGTTCAGGAGGCAATGCCGTTTGCGACAAGTGCAAAAATTGGCGACTGTACAAAACTTGATACACTCAAGACGCTCGGAATAAAAAACTTTGATCTTTGCTTTGTGTGTATAGGCGAGAATTTTCAGAGCAGTCTGGAAATAACAAGTCTGCTGCATGATATGGGCGCTGCAAAGGTAATCAGTAAGGCGAATACTGAGATACATGCGAAGTTTCTGCTTAAAAACGGCGCTGACGAGGTTACATATCCTGAAAGAGACAGTGCGCTGAAGCTTGCAACGAGATACAGTGTGGATAATATTTTTGATTATATTGAGCTTACCAAGGATACTGCGATTTATGAAATACCTATTCCGGAAAGCTGGGTAGGCAAGAGCATTATAAAGACTGATGCACGAAAAAAATATCACATCAATATACTTGCACTAAAGAACAACAACAATATACAGGCACTTCCAGGAGCTGAATATATATTCAGATCGGACGATCATATGATAGTTCTGGGACATAATGCCGATGTTGAAAAGCTTTTGAAAAAGATGATATAAAAATATAACCTGTCCACATAGAAATGTCACACATATTTTAGCAAACTTTGTCGATTGCTGCGTTAAAAAATCTCACCATACATCAGCATGCTTTCAATTTTTCGCCTTGCACTCGTCAAAATTATGCTCGAAAAGTCGCACACAATTTCTATGTAGGCATGTTCTAAAAGCCGGAGAGAACGTAAATAAAACTCTCCGGCTTTGTGCATTATTTTTGAGTCTATAGCTGTTTATCGCAAATCAGAGTATATTAGGGAATCGCTAATATGGGCTGTGGTCATACATTTTTTTTAGCTCGGCAAGAGCTTTTTTTTCAATGCGGGATACATACGACCTTGAAATTCCCAGCTTTTCAGCTACTTCACGCTGTGTTAACGAGTTGCAGCCATATATTCCGTATCTTAGTCTGATGACCTCAAGTTCTCTCGGATCAAGGCACTTTTCTATATTCTTGTAAAGCTGAGCTGAACGTATCGACAGATCAACCTTTTCGATTATATCATCGCTGTCACTTATTATATCGCCAAGCGTCAGCTGATTTCCGTCCTTGTCAACTTCTATCGGTTCATCTATGTAAATATCAGACGCACTTTTCTTTCTTGAACGGAAATACATTAGTATTTCATTTTCAATACACCTGCTTGCATATGTAGCAAAGCGGTTTCCTTTAGTATAATCAAATGTTGAAACTGCCTTTATAAGACCAATTGTTCCGATTGAGATAAGCTCATCTTGTTCTTTTATGTTGGAATAATATTTTTTTATTATGTGGGCAACAAGTCTCAGATTGTGTTCTATAAGACGTGTCCTTGCATTTTCATCTCCTTTTGACATAAGTTCAAAGGCTTCTGCTTCTTCACTTTTGGAAAGTGGTTTTGGAAAGACACTCTTGCTGTCAATATGCAGTGCAAAGAAAAAAAGCTTTGAAAGAATACTGTTGAGCAATTTTATAAACATAACTAACCTCCATAGAGTATTCCGCTGTAAAGTAATACAGCGTTATTTTCATAATATGTATAACAGCTTGTATTTTATAATTCTGGAGAAATCAGTTTAAAAAAGTATTCTTTGAAAATACTATAAATAGCATAATTATGATTAAATCAGTGTTAAAAGGCTTTAAAGTATAAATTAATTGTACATAAATTACAGTTAAAGTTCAAATCAAGTGGGATGTATTGTACGAAAGATAAAAAAGCGAAAAAATGATTGACAAGAGGGAAGATAGGTGATATAATAATAAAGCTGTCGAACGAGAGAGCGAGTGAGCGAGGCGGTCGAAACTTTTTTAAGAAAAGG
>CAKSJL010000079.1 GCA_934463345.1 uncultured Oscillospiraceae bacterium
AAAATGCTTGCCATACACAAGTATGCCTGTGCATTTTTGCCTTGTCTGCGTAAAAATTGTGCTTGGAAATCCGCACACATATCTTGTGAAGACGGGTTCTTACAAAAACGAAAAACGGGATCTGGTCAGGGTCAGATCCCGCTTTTTACGAAGTCAGCACCGCACAAAGCCTGCATATTCTATACAATTTTTGTGAGATGTTGCCGAAATAAATAACAGAGGTTGGATTTATGAAGAAGATATATGACAGCTGGAGCTCAAAATACAAAAAACCATTCGGGGCAATCGAAAAAGGAGAACCCTGCGAATTTCGCATAAGACTTCATAAAGATATGGTTCTTGACTTTCCTCCTGTTCCGGTTATGGTAATTTTCAGAACAGGATATAAGGAAACTTTTCTTTCTATGAATCTTGAAAAGGAAGAAAACGGATTCAACGTATACATGGCAACTTTTGTACCAAGACATGCGGGAGTTCATTATTATTATTTCTCATATAAACAAAACGGAACAAGAAATTACATAAAGAAAACAGGCTGTCATGATAGCAGCGTAAATTTTGGTGACCTTTATCAGCTTACTGTATTTGAAAAAGAATTTGAAACGCCTGACTTCTTAAAGGGCGGAATTATGTATCAGATCTTTCCGGACAGATTTTATAAAAGCGGAAAAGAGCATGACAATATTCCGGAAGGCAGAATTATGCGTGAAAACTGGGAGGATACGCCTTATTACCGTCCTGACGAAAACGGACATGTCTGGAATAATGATTATTTCGGCGGAGATCTTGAAGGAATTGGTGAAAAGCTGGATTATCTGAAAAGTCTGGGCGTAACCTGCATATATCTGAATCCTATTTTTGAATCACATGAAAATCACAGATATAATACCGCAAATTATCGTAAGGTAGATCCTCTTCTGGGAACAAACAATGATTTCCGTGACCTTTGTATAAAAGCTAAAAAGCTTGGAATTTCCATAATACTTGACGGCGTTTTCTCACATACTGGTGCTGACAGCATTTATTTCAATAAATTCAACCGGTATGACAGCGTAGGCGCATATAATTCAAAGGACAGCGAATATTATCCATGGTATACATTCTATGAATACCCTGACAAGTATGAGGCATGGTGGGGAATTGACACACTGCCGAATGTGCAGGAAAATAATAAGGAGTATACTGAGTATATCTGTGGTGACGGTGGTGTTCTTGATTACTGGATAAGCCTTGGCGCTGCCGGATATCGTCTTGACGTTGCTGATGAGCTTCCGGATGAATTTCTTGATAACCTTAACAGGTGTGTCAAGAAGCATGGAAGAGAAAAGATTATTATAGGCGAGGTATGGGAGGATGCGTCAAACAAAGAAAGCTACGGCGTTAAAAGACGTTATCTTCTGGGAAGTCAGCTGGATTCTGTCATGAATTACCCATTCCGTTCCGCAATAATGAATTATGTAATGGGTGGAAGTGCCTACGATTTCAGAAACAGCATAATGACAATAGTTGAGAATTATCCTAAGCAGAGCGTTGACGTTTTGATGAACAGTATTTCTACTCATGATATTGAAAGAGCTATAAATGTTCTTGGAGGCGAGAGCTGTGATGGCAAGGACAAGGACTGGATGAACAACCGCCGACTGACTGAAAGCGAATATGAGCTTGGAAAGAACAGAATGAAGGTTGCAATGGCGCTTCAGTTCTTTCTGCCGGGTGTTCCATGCATCTACTATGGAGATGAAGCAGGACTTGAAGGCTATAAGGATCCGTTTAATCGCCGCTGCTATCCTTGGGGAAAAGAGGATAAGGAACTTATTGAATATACAAAGCTTCTGGCAAGAATAAGAAATTCATCAAGGGTGTTCAGAGACGGAACATTAAGATTCCTTTATATGGATGATAATGTAATTGCATTTTCAAGAGCAAGAAATGCAAGACGCAAGGCTGTAATAATATTTGTAAACCGTTCAGGACAGCAGCAGATCATAGACAGCAGCAAGACAGAGGCAAGACCATGCCCATATTACAATACGCTTTACGGCAACGTGACATATGGTGAAAAACTTGTGCTTCAGCCTTATGGCTTTGTAGCATTTAAGGTAGAACTGCCGCTGGACAGAATACAGTGATGGGATCAAACAGTTATTGCTGAGTAAAAAATAAATCCGACTGAATCTTTTTCAGTCGGATTTTGTATTTAGGATAACATTTCAGAACCAGTTTTCACAAGATATGTGCTTAGGATTTCCTGAATATCTCCAGATCCCTTTGTATATTTTTTGCAATCCCAAGAGGACCGTTGCTGCATTCTACAGTGATTGTTGCATTTTCAGAATATTTCTCATGTCGTGCATTAAAAAGCTCTTCAAGCTGTTCTTTCGTATTGCTCTGTACAATCGGACGATTCTCATCTCCTCTTATTCTCTGGTAGCAGGTTTCAAACGGAACGTCAAGAAATACAACAACTCCGTTTTTTTTGGCAATCTGAGCATTTACATTGTTTATCATAACACCGCCGCCACAGGAAACAATGCCATTAAAGCTTCCAAGCTCTTCTGTAAGATTAGTTTCAAGCTTTCTGAAATGCGGCTCGCCATATTTTTCAAAGATTTCCGGTATTGTCATACCGGTTTTTTTTACAATAAGCTCGTCCATATCACAGTAGCTGCACCCGCACAGCTCAGCAAGCTTTTTGCCGACAGTTGTTTTTCCGCAGCCCATAAATCCGCATAAAAATACAGTCATTGAAAAAACCTCTTTCTTACTTGAAATCCCTGTCAACTATTTCGACAGCTTCTGTAATAATTTTGTTTATCTGTTCGTCTGAATAACTGTCGCCGTCCCAGATTTCATGAGCAGTAACAGCCTGCAAAACCAGCATTGACATACCGCCGACAGCTGGTATGCCCTTTTCCTCAGCAATGCTTATAAGCTTTGTTTTTGTCGGATTATAAATTGCATCAAAAACCACTTTGCAGTTTCCGATAACTTCATCGCTTACCGGGCATGCATCTGTTTTCGGATACATTCCGACAGGAGTTGCGTTAATAAGCAGGTCAAAGCATCCGGCAATTTCATTCATCATAACTGTTTTGACAGAAACTCCGGTTTTCTCCTTTACTTCCTCTGCAAGCACGTCTGCCATTTCCCTGGCTTCCGGTATTATTGCCATTGTTATATCTGCACCATGTCTTGCCGCTTCAATTGCCATCATTCTGCCAACGCCTCCACAGCCCAGAAGCAATACTTTTCCTCCCAGATTTTTAAGCGGTACTGAACGAAGGAAACCGTCGCAGTCGGTGTTGAAGCCTGTAAGCTTTCCATCTCTGCGGCAGATACAGTTTACAGAATTATAGCGTTGCGCGCTTTCGTCCAGCTGGTCAAGAAAATCAATAACGGGAACTTTGTGAGGGATTGTAACGTTAAGTCCGCTTGCAGATTCAAGGAGAGCCGGCAACTTTGAATGCATATCCTCCGGAGCAATATCTTCAAGCGAATATTCAGTATCTCTTCCGGCTTCCTCAAAGAGCCTCCTGTGTATAAATGGTGACATTGAATGTCCGAGCGGATGACCTATTAAAGCGTATTTTTTCATAATTGACCTCCATGTAAAACAGTTATTACTTTTCAAGAGCCTTTTCCAGTGATTTTACATCTTCAATATTTAATGCCGTAACTCCTTTAAGAGTTTTCTTTACAAGTCCTGTAAGAACCTTGTTCGGGCCAAGCTCAATATAAGTATCAATGCCGTCATTCTGCATCTGTGCAAGCTCTGATGTAAATTTGACCGGTGAAACCATGTGCTTTGCGAGCATTGACGGAATGTCAGAAAAGTCAGTAAGTCTGTCACCAAGAACATTGGAATAGAACGGAACTGAAGGTTCGTTGAATTTTATGTCCTTTATTTCATCGTAAAATTCCTTTGCAGCGCCCTCCATAAGTTTTGAATGGAATGCGGCGGAAACTTTGAGCTGAACTGCTCTTGCGCCGGCAGCTGTGAACGCTTCTGCGGCTTTCTGCGCTGCTGCTTTTTCTCCGGCGATAACAGTCTGTGCAGTGGAATTGTAATTTACTGGAACAACATAGCCTTCTGTCTGCTCACATATTTTTTCAATGTCCTCTGCTGACATTTTCATAACAGCGTACATTGCGCCTTCAGTTTCATTTCCTGCCTTGTCCATTGCTGCGGCTCTTGCCTTTATAACTCTGAATGCGTCCTCAAGAGAAAGCATTCCTGAGGCAGTCATGGCAGCGTATTCGCCGAGCGAATGACCGGCAGCTGCGTCAAAAGGAATTCCGTTTTTCTTTGTAATTTCAAAGCAAAGAAGTGACATTGCCATGATTGCAGGCTGTGAATTACAGGTTTTTGCAAGTTCTTCCTCACTGCCTTCAAATGTGAGCTTTGCAAGATCATATCCCAGAATCTCTGAACCTTTTTCGTATATGTATGAAAATTCAGGGTTTGCTTCAAGAAGTTCTTTTCCCATTCCTGGATACTGTGAACCTTGTCCGGAAAATAAAAATACTGTTTTTGACATAATTATTTAACTCCAATCATAAAGAAAATGTGTACGTTTTGTACAGTTTGCAATCGCTATATTTGTGCAAACTGCGGTATTTTATTTTGAGCGACATAAAAAAACAATTATTACATTGCAAAAAAGTTAAAAATAGATTACAATGAAATATGATTAATTTCAATATACAACTCAAAATTAGCCAGCTGAGCCTGACTGAACAGAGAGTCAGCAGGTGTAAACTGCGCTGCCTTATTAACTATACCACAAAATCAGGAATAAGACAACTTTTAAGGAGGAATTTTTTTGCCGGGAATCAGAATTTTAGGGACTGGCAGCTATCAGCCCCAGAAAAAAGTAGTGAACGAGGATTTCACAGCATTTATAGAAACAAGCGATGAGTGGATCACAACGAGGACAGGTATGAAGGAACGCTTTGTTTCAAATGGTGAGCCTACCTGGTTTATGGGTTCACAGGCGGCAAAGGAGGCAATTGCTTCCGCCGGAATTTCTCCGGAGGACATTGGCGTTATAATTGATACAAGCGTTTCAGCGGATTATTACACTCCGTCAATGTCGTGTATGATCCAGCGTGAAACCGGTGCTGTAAATGCCATGACCATTGATGTCAACTGTGCATGCGCCGGCTGCGTTTACGCTATAGACATGGCAAAACGCTATCTTCAGACAGATCCTGAGATGAAATATGCGCTTGTTGTTGCCAATGAAAATCTTACAAAGATAACAGACTATACTGACAGAAGTACATGTGTGCTGTTTGGCGACGGTGCGGCAGCAGCTGTTATTGAAAGAGCCGACGATGGACTATATTCAAGCTACTTAGGCGCAGACGGAACAGGTGCAAAGCATCTTTTTGCACGTTCAATTCCGCCGGCAAACGCATTTATGACAGGCGAGGGAAGAGTTGATGACGGTTTTCCGGAATCAAATTCACACTATCTTTACCAGGACGGCAGAGAGGTATATAAGTTTGCAACAAAGGCACTCCCGAATGCTCTTGCAAAGGCAGCTGAAAAAATCGGCTTTGACCTGAACGAGCTGAGTCTTATAATTCCTCACCAGGCAAATGTAAGAATTATAGAAACCGCTGCAAAAAATCTTGGTATTTCAATGGATAAATTCTTTGTAAACCTTGACAAGCATGCAAATACATCAAGCGCATCCATTCCGATTGCCCTTGACGAGGCTCTGAAGGCAGGAAAGATAAAAAGAGGCGATAAGATAGGACTTGTAGGTTTCGGTGCAGGTCTTACATTCGGAGCTATCATATTTGAGTTTTAAGTAAGAAAGAGGAAAAGACATGACAACAAGAATTACAGAGCTTTTGGGTATAAAATACCCTATTATACAGGGCGGAATGGCATGGATCGCTGAAAGCACACTTGCCTCCGCAGTATCAGAAGCAGGAGGACTTGGTCTTATTGCCGGCGGTTCTGCTCCTATCGACTATCTGCGTGAACAGATAAGAAAGACAAAGGAAATGACCGACAAGCCTTTTGGCGTAAACATCATGCTTATGTCACCAAATGCTGAGGATCTTGCAAAGCTTGTTATTGAGGAAAATGTTCCGGTTGTAACAACAGGTGCAGGAAATCCGGGAAAATTCATGGAAGCATGGAAGGAAGCAGGAATCAAGGTTATTCCGGTAGTTCCGTCTGTTGCGCTTGCAAAGAGAATGGAGAGATCCGGTGCAGATGCTGTTGTTGCCGAGGGTACTGAGTCCGGCGGACATATCGGCGAAAACACGACAATGTGTCTTGTTCCGCAGGTCGTTGACGCAGTTGAGATTCCGGTTATTGCGGCAGGAGGAATTGCTGACGGAAGAGGAATTGCGGCTTCGTTTATGCTTGGCGCAGAGGGCGTTCAGGTCGGAACACGTTTCCTGGCTTCCGAGGAGTGTCAGATAAGTCCTGTCTACAAGCAGCTTGTTGTTGATGCAAAAGATACTGATAATGTCGTAACGGGCAGAACGACAGGTCATCCATGCAGAAATGTAAAGACAAAGTTTGCAAAAAATCTTGCGGCTGGAGAATTCAAGGGTACTATTACTCCTGACGAGTTTGAGCAGATTACACTCGGCTCGCTGAGAAAGGCTGTTCAGGACGGCAATCTTGAGGAAGGTTCTTTCCTTTGCGGACTTATTGCCGGAATGATAAAGGATGTAAAGCCTTGTAAGGAGATTATTGAGGAAATGGTTGCGCAGGCGGAAAAACTGCTCGGCAGACAATGATTATAAAGGACATATACAGATACCCTTATGTTTCGGGAGGCAGTGTCGCAGGCAGAATGATGAAGGTTATTATTCCTGCATTTCTTCTGCTCGGAGCGGCAATGGCTTTCATGTTCATTTCCATGGGGGAGGATTCTGCGGCAAACCGCAATGCAGTTCACAAGGTGACTTCCTTTAAAATGGAAATGTCTGTTCTGGCAGTGTTTGTGATATTTCTGGCTGACGTTATGTTCATCAGCATTGCAGGAATAATCCAGTCACGCAGACGTATGCGGAATTTTACTGTATGGGTAAACTGCGGCGAAAAGCTTTATAATATCCGTGTGGAAGTTCCGAGGGGACGTGTAAACGCTTCGGCAGCATCCATGAACAGAATTGTTTCTGCACAGCAGAGGGCAGTGAATTTTCTGAATGACGGCGAATTCCTTGAACTTCTGACCGACAGCAGGGAAGAAAACGGGAATTTTACTGTAACCGATGCGGACGGAGCCAGAATACTGAAAACAGGAAAAAAAGGTATTAAGATACAGTTTAAGAACGGAATAAAAACATTCGTTTATAGCGAAATCAATGATTATGGTTCGCTGAAAAGTCTTATAGAAAAAAATCAGGATAAAACAGGAGGTAAATAAGTGGCAACGGCTTTGATAACAGGTTCATCAAGAGGAATCGGCGCTGCTATTGCGCTTCGTCTTGCTGAGGATGGATTTAATATAGCTTTAAATGATCTGAACGAGGACATGTTCAGAGATAATGATATAGTTGAAAAGATAAGAGAAAAGGGAGTTAGGTGTGAATGCTTCTGCGCTGACGTTTCAGACTATGAGCAGTGTGAAAAGCTTGTCGGTTCAGTAAAGGAATGCTTTGGCGGACTTGATGTTTTGGTAAATAACGCAGGCATTACAAGAGACGGACTTATGGCGAGAATGTCAGAGGAACAGTATGACATGGTTATAAGCGTGAACCAGAAAAGCGTTTTCAATATGATGAAGCATGCAGGAAAAATCATGATGAAGCAGAGAAGCGGAAAGATTATTAATCTTGCTTCCGTTGCCGGCCTTTATGGTAATCCGGGACAGATAAACTACTCTGCAT
>CAKSJL010000080.1 GCA_934463345.1 uncultured Oscillospiraceae bacterium
CCTGTAAGCATTGATTCATCTACGGATGTACTGCCCATTGTAACTGTACCATCAACAGGAAAACGTTCACCCGGTTTCACAATTACAGTATCCCCTATTCTTACAAGCTCTGATTTAACCTGAAGCACCTTTGACCCACGTCTTACAGTTGCAACCTTCGGTGAAAGCTCTACAAGCTCTTTTATTGCCTGAGAGGATTTTCCTTTTGACACAGCTTCAAGGTATTTTCCAAGCGTTATAAGCGTAAGAATAACAGCTGCCGATTCAAAATAAAGATGCATAGCATAATGCTCATGACCATTTACTATCATGTATATTGCATAAATGCCATATCCTACTGCTGAAAGCGTACCTATTGCTATAAGGCTGTCCATATTCGGGCTAAGATGAAAAAGATTTCTTATACCCGCCTTATAAAACTTTATACCAATAATCATAACTGGTATGGTAAGTGCGAGCTGCGAAACGGCAAAATTAAGCGGATTTTCCATAGGATCAATGATCCCCGGCAGCGGCATGCCTATCATATGCCCCATACTTATAACCAGAAGAGGCACTGCAAAACATATTGATGCAATAAATCTTCTGAACAGAAGCTGCGCCGGACTTTTTTCTGGCTTTGAATCCGGTGAAGCAATGTCATAGCCGGCTTTCCTGATTGCAGCAACTATATTTTCCTCCGAAAGAGTTTCCTCATCAAAGTCAACATACAGTTTTTCAGCAGCAAAATTAACTGACGCATTGCTTACACCGTCAAGCTTCTTAACTGCCCTTTCTACTCTTGCGGCGCATGCAGAACATGTCATGCCTTTTATTTTCAAAGTATTTTCCATATTAGTCGTTCCTTTCCTGATTTTATAGCAATACTAAGACAGCAATATGTAATTTTAATTGTTAAATTATGTTGTAAGATTTTGTTGAATTGCTATATATCACCTAATTAGTATCTGCAATTCTGACCTGTTTATAAGTATAACTAAAGTAAGCATTAGCTTACCAGATAAATTATATCATAATGGTTCTTTATTTTCAAGTACCGGACATCCATTAATCAAAGCACAAAACATAATTATTAGAGCAATATCAACAAATAATATAAAAAGTACTTGTATTTAATTGCATTGGCAAAAGAAATGTGATAAAATAAAAAAGTATGAGATGAGTAAGAATTAATATATGGGAGGCATACAATGAACGAATCAGTTTTATGGTATACACAGCCTGCAGATGACTTTAACAGCGCTCTTCCGATAGGCAACGGAAGATTCGGTGCAATGATATACGGACGCCCCGGAGATGAGCTTATCCAGCTGAATGAAGATTCAGTATGGTCAGGAGGAAAAAGAAACAGGAACAATCCGAACGCACTTGAAGGTTTCAAAAAAATCAGAGAACTGATATTGGAAGAAAGAATTCCAGAGGCCGAAGAGCTTGCATTCAGAAAAATGCAGGGTATCAATCCAAACAGCCGTCATTACATGCCGCTCGGTAATCTTGATATAAAAATGAAGCTTGACGCAAAAGCAAAGAATTATAAACGTGGTCTTGATTTAGAATCGGCAATTGCTTTTACGGAATTTACTGTCGGAGACGCTTCATTCAGACGTGAAGTTTTTGCTTCCGAGCCAGATGCTGTAATAGCAGTTCATATATCAGCAGAAAACGCAAAAATAAATCTCTCTGCCGGTCTGGACGGTCGTGAAGATTATTACGACGATAACAGACCTGTAAAGAAAAATGTTATACTTTACTCCGGCGGATCGGGTGGAAATGACGGCATTTTATTTGCCGCTGCACTTACTGCTGTTTCTCCTGACGGAAAAATATACACAGAGGGAAACAGACTCATTATAGAAAATGCTTCTGAGGCAACATTACTTATAAGTGCAAGAACAAGTTATTATGTTGGCGAGGCTTACGATGAAGCTGCTGTCATGGATGTTGATTATGCGGCAGAATGCAGCTATGATGAGCTTAGATATCGCCATGAATGTGACTATAGGGAACTTTATTCAAGAGTCAGATTAACTTTAAATGACAACAGCGAGGGAGGCTGTGAACTTCCTACAGATGAACGAATTCTGAGAATGCGTGGAAATGACTTTGATGACAAGGAATGTGACAGACATATTCATGATAACGGACTTATGGTTTTATACTATAATTTTGCAAGATACCTTATGATTTCCGGAAGTCGTCCCGGATCACTTCCACTTAATCTTCAGGGTATCTGGAATCAGGAAATGGCTCCTAAATGGGGCAGCAGATTCACTATAAATGTAAATACCGAAATGAATTACTGGATAGCTGAAAGCGCCAATCTGTCCGAATGTCATCTGCCGCTGTTTGATCTTATTGAAAGAATGCGTGTATCAGGAGCAGAAACTGCAAAAGAAATGTATGGCTGCAAGGGATTTGTATGCCATCATAATACTGATCTTTGGGGAGACTGCGCACCTCAGGATCTGTGGATGCCGGCTACAATCTGGCCAATGGGTGCTGCATGGCTGTGTCTGCATATATTTGAACATTATGAATATACTCTTGATATTGAATTTTTAAAGTCACAGTATGAAACTATTAAAGAAGCTGCACTTTTCTTCACAGATTATCTTATAGAAAATAAAGAAGGGCAGCTTGTAACTTGTCCTTCTGTTTCACCAGAAAACACATATCTTACAGAAAACGGAGTAAAAGGCAGTCTGTGTGCCGGTCCTTCAATGGATAGTCAGATCATTACAATACTTTTCAATGATGTCATAAAGGCAGCAAAGCTTCTTGATAAGGATCATTCACTTATAAAAAAGCTTGAAACAATGCTTGAAAAAATCCCCAAGCCTGAAATCGGAAAATACGGTCAGATAAAGGAATGGGCTGTTGATTATGATGAGGTTGAAATCGGACATCGACATGTTTCACAGCTCTTCGCGCTTCATCCGGCTGATATAATAACTCCCTACAAAACACCACGTCTTGCTGATGCGGCAAGAGCAACGCTCATAAGGAGACTTGTTCATGGCGGAGGGCATACAGGCTGGAGTCGTGCATGGATAACCAACATGTGGGCAAGACTTCTTGACAGCGACATGGTATATGAAAATTTACAGAAACTTCTGGCTTACTCAACAAATCCAAATCTTTTCGATACTCACCCTCCATTTCAGATTGACGGTAATTTCGGCGGCGCATCGGGAATTACGGAGGCTCTCTTACAAAGTCACAGCAATGAAATAAATCTGCTTCCTGCCCTTCCAACTGAATGGCAGAGCGGTGAAGTAAGAGGTCTGAGAGCCAAGGGCGGATTTGAGGTATCCATTGCATGGAATGAAGGAAAGCTGGTTACGGCTGAAATAAAGTCACTCTGCGGACAGATATGTCACCTCAGAGCTAATACAGTTCTGAGCATAAGCTGCGATGGTGAAAATGTTAATTCGAGTCTGGCTGAAAACGTCATTACTTTTAATACTGAAAAGGACAGAACATATATCATAAGGAGCTAATCGATCATTATGAAAAAAAATAAAATGGCTGCTGTTCTTTCTGCTGTAATGCTTCTTACAGCATGCGAACCGATTTCTCAGGAACTTCCCTCTTCTTTAAGCTTGGAAAGTGAGTATAGTCATAGCGAAAGTCTGCAAACAGATGACAGCAATTCAGAAGAAGAGGCTGAAACTGTTTCGTATACCGAATATGTTGCAGATGTTCCTGAAATAGTAAATGCCGAAGAAAACATAAAGATTGAAGCCGAGGATTGCAGTCTTGGAGGAAGTCTGTACACATCTGCTGAACGAAAAGGTTTTTCAGGAACAGGATATGTAACTGGATTTTACGGCGGTTCAGCTGATTTCATAGACATAAACGCAGAAATTGAGTCAAATCAGCACTATGACATAACACTGTGTGCAGCATCTGACAGTGATGTGGAAAGCTATATTACTGTCAACGGAAAAAAGCTACAAAGCTTTACAATCAAGGGCGATGGAAATTTCACAAGAATAACTCTTTATGGAATATACATGCACCAGGGTGAAAATGCTATAGCAATCAATTCTGGCGCTGACAACTATGACCTTGACTACATTGAAATAACCAACAATGAATCTGTCTATAATGACAGCTTTGAATTGTCAGAATCAGCTTCAAATGAAAAAATGTCAACCCAGGCAAGCCTTTTGCTTAAATCTATGAAAATGGCATTTGGGAAAAAAATAATTACCGGACAGTATGCCTCAAGCAACGAAAACAAAGAACTTGAACTGATTCATAAAACAACCGGAAAATACCCTGCAATACGTTTTGGAGATATAGGTGGTTATTCAAACGGAAGCTCGCCTTCTGAAAATGAAATCCAGGCGGCAATAGACTGGGCTGAAAAAGGCGGTATAGTCGGTTTTATGTGGTACTGGAATTCTCCTGACAAAAACAGCTCATCCGTATACAGCAAGGATACAACATTCAGTCTTAAATCAGCTGTCACAAGCGAAGATATTTCTCAGAAACCGATATCTGAACTTGAAAAACTTTATGATAATGGAATAATATCACTTGAATGTCTTAACCTTGTAAAAAATATTGATGCTGTTTCAAATGCACTTCTTGTGCTGGCTGATGAAAATATTCCTGTTTTATGGCGTCCTCTTCATGAAGCAGGGGGAGAATGGTACTGGTGGGGAGCTGACGGCGCTGACGCTTACAGATGGCTTTATGATCTGATGTACAAAAGAATGACAGAATATCACAAGCTTAACAATCTTATATGGATATGGAATGGTCAGAGTGCAGATTATATGGTTGACAGCAGTCAATATGACATTGCGGCGATTGATATATACCTCTCACCGGAAGAAGAATATGGCAGCCGTTATGAACAGTTTATGTGGCTGAAAAAGATAACTGACAATGGAAAGCTTCTGGCAATAAGCGAATGCAGTTCTGTTCCAAGCATTGACGAAATGTGCAGAGATAATTCGCTTTGGTCTTTCTTTGGGTTATGGTTCGGGGAATACCTTACAGATTCAAAGGGAAACCTATCAGAAATTTACACCAGCAAAGATGAGCTTATAAAAATGTATAATGCCGAAAATGCCATTACACTTGAAAATTATGCAGAAGCTTATACTCATAACTGACAAAAACCTCCTGAACATTAATTTCAGGAGGTTTTTATTACCCTTTTCTTGCTTTTATAACCTTCAGACGTGAAAATTCTTCACGTTCCTTTTCTTCCAGACTATCTGTTATAAACTTAACCATATTCTCATACCTTGGAATGAGAATATTTTGCAGTGCATTTGCTCTTCTCTGAGCCTTTTTTATGGCAACTGCCAGTCTGTAGACGCTATTCTCTACCTCAGCCAGTACAACCGTCAGATCCTTGACCTTTGAAAACGAAATATAAGCCTTATCAAGCTGTGAATTGGTTGAATAAAATCCATATGGTATCACTGTTTCTTTTTTTGAAAGTATCAGATTGGGAATATCAACTCCCATAACGCTTTTATAGGAAACACTTATACCATTTTCAATTGAAATGCTTTTAGCAATATTTTCAATAACACCAAGTGTTATATTGGCATCCTGCAAAGCTGAATAAGCTTCTTTATAAGTATCCTCAATTGAACCTCGCAAGGATTTTGCCTTATCCATAAGAGTCATCATCTCTCTTATAAGAATATTTCGCTTTCGATCCATAAGTTCATAACCAAGACGACAGAGCGAAAGAGTTTTTTTAGCTTTTATAAGATTACCCTTAGTAGGAAACACCTGTTCAGCCATATATAACATCTCCCATTGTATGTTCTTAACATATTAAACTTTAAGATAATGCCGCAGAATCAGCAGTTAATACCCTTGCTGAATGTTTACAGATTTTTAGCAAAATGCAAAAAAGGCAGAAGCTAAAATTAAAATTAAAGACACATTAATAAGAATATATCCAATTGTATTAATTCTGTTAAATAACTTCCGGTTTTTATCTGGTGCAATTTTCGTTATAAATTTTGTTACCACCATTATCAGTAAACCAAATATAATAAACACTGTTCCAGCCGATACACCTATATAATAAAACGCATCAAAAATTTTATCCATTTGTTCACCTATACTGCAAAAGTCTTTTCAGCAGTTTCGTTGTCATAATGAATTTGAAGAAGCTCCTCATCAATACGGTCAAGCTCATTCTTTGGAAGAAGCGACAACAGACTCCATCCGAGGTCAAGTGTTTCCTCTATTGAACGTTCCTCTGACGCACCCTGAGTAAGAAAATATTTTTCAAATGCATTTCCAAATCGCATGTATTTTCTGTCAGTTTCAGAAAGTTCTTCCTCGCCTATTACTGATGCAAGCGATCTTGCATCCTGAACTTTTGAGTAAGCGGCAAAAAGCTGATTTGAAACGGCAGAGTGATCTGCTCTTGTATATCCCTCGCCGATTCCATCTTTCATAAGACGTGAAAGCGACGGAAGAACAGAAACCGGAGGATAAATACCGGTCTGATCCAGGCTTCTGTCAAGTACTATCTGTCCCTCAGTAATATAACCTGTAAGGTCAGGAATTGGATGAGTTATGTCATCGTTAGGCATCGTAAGAATTGGTATCTGCGTAACACTACCCGTTGAACCCTGAACGATACCGGCTCTCTCATAAAGCGATGCGAGATCAGAGTAAAGATAACCAGGATAACCTTTTCTTCCTGGAATTTCACCTTTTGAAGACGAAAACTCACGAAGGGCTTCACAGTATGAAGTCATATCTGTCAGTATAACAAGAATATGCATATTTTTTTCATACGCAAGGTATTCAGCTGCGGTTAGCGCACATCTCGGTGTAAGAATTCTTTCAATAATCGGATCATTTGCAAGGTTCATAAACATTACAACCTTTTGCTGAACTCCGCTTTCTGCAAACGATTTTTTAAAATAATCTGCTACGTCATTTTTTACGCCCATTGCCCCGAACACAACTGCAAAATCCTGACCGCTTTCATCCGCTATTTTTGCCTGTCTGACAATCTGAACGGCAAGCTTATTGTGCGACAGACCAGAACCAGAAAAAATCGGAAGCTTCTGCCCTCTTATAAGAGTCATAAGGCAGTCTATTGACGATATTCCTGTTCTTATATAATTCCTCGGATATGTTCTGGCAACTGGATTAAGAGGCTTACCGTTAATATCCTCAAATTTCTCAGGATAAATATCGCCAAGACCGTCTATAGGCTTTCCAGCACCATTAAATGTTCTTCCGAGGATTTCTTCGGAAAGAGCAAGTTCCATAGGCTTTCCAGTAAATTTAGTTCTTGTATTTTTCAGCGAAAGTCCCTTTGTTCCTTCAAACACCTGCAAGACTGCTTTGTCACCATGAAGCTCAACAATACGTCCGATACGTTCTGTTCCGTCATCAAGCTTTATAGCTGCAACCTCTTCATATCCAACATTTTTTACCTTATCAAGGGCGATAAGAGGTCCGTCAACTTTTTTGAGTCCAAGATACTGTATACTCATACGGCTCTCCTTTCATTTTCCCTGGCAATAAGTTTGCTGAATTCAGTTGAAATTTCATTTTCATAATCATCAAACATTTCAGGTTTATCATTTGGAATATCATATTTTACTTTAATAACCTTTTCAAAAAGACCGGTTGCAAGAATATCGCTCATTGAAACCTGTGCTTTGAGTGCGTCCTGAGCACAATGATAAAGTGTGAGTATTGTTCTCATCATAAGAAGCTGCTTTGATAGAGGCACAAATGTATCATCCTTGTGATATGCATTCTGCTGTAAAAAACCAACTCTTATAACTCTTGCAAGTTCAATTACAAGCTTTTGTTCATCAGGAAGAACATCTGAACCT
>CAKSJL010000081.1 GCA_934463345.1 uncultured Oscillospiraceae bacterium
TTACGCTTAATTTTCAGCTTTTGTATGAATGATTTCATTTTAGAAATCGGCGTATTGCCATAATCAACTTTTATATACATTCGTTCAGGTGCATCAAAGCCATAGATATTTGCAACTTGATCAAAAATACTATCTAGAGTAATATTCATAATATTACGCTGTTGAATAAAAGTAACTCTTTTCAAAGTTTTGACAATATTTTGAAAATCTTTTATGGATTTTAATATATTTTTAATTTTTACATATTTACCAAGTATTTCTTCTAAGTAGTTGGATAAAAAGGCTCTTTTCTGCATATCACTTATATACAAAAGACATTTTTCAATATCGTAGCAAACAAACAATTGTTTTCTACATTCAATTTGCGATTTTTTGCGAGGATTATTCTCTTTTTTCTTAGATTCGCTATTCCAGACATGATCAGTATATAACTCAGCATTATCGAATCGACATGACATCCAAAGAAAGCGTTCTTCTAAAATACACAAAAATACACAGTTCAACTTCATACAACTCGAACTTATAACTATATATCCGATTACCTTGATCGCATATTTTTTGCATATCTGCTTTGCACAAGGATTTTCCATCTACAATAAGTTGAAATGTTTTAAACGTCATTTTTCGCACCTCTACCAAATACATTAAATCGAAGTAACATTCTTTCAAAACTTTATCATTGTCCAAATCCCAATAAATCACTTCAAAGGTATTCTGACTTGTCAAGTAAAATGTTATTTAAGCTTTTCTATTATTTTAATTTATCATTCATTAATAAGCATATATAAATCAAATGTTAATTTTATAGCAACGTACTTTCACATGAATTAAGTTTACTCCAATTATAATAATTTAATATAATTATAGCATATTTTATCATAGCTGACAATACTAAAAAAGATAATTTCCAACATAATTCTACATATTGTATTACCTTCGCCTCATTTCCCCATTATTGTTTAAGAAAGAGCATGCTAAATCTACAGCTTGAAATACACTGCAAAAATCATTTTATGTATCTAACCCACAAAAATTTCACAATGAAAAACTCCCGAAACTACGCTGATAACGCAGTATCGGGAGTTTTGTAACCCCTAAAAATACGCATAAATAAGTGTCTTAAACTACGCATATTGATACAATATTCGCCTAAAACGCCTATTTTACGTCGTATTGTATAACGGTAATGCAAAAAGTGTTTGTACTGCTCAACTTCCAATAGTGCTGTCCTTGGCTGTGGAGAAGTGTTATCGTTTGTTTTTAGGGCAATCACGCATCTCACATAGAAATTGAATACACCCCATATGACAATTTCTTTTTATCATTAAAACAACATTGCATAATAGTGTCTGCCCTGTAAAGCTGTAAGCATTTTCAGATTTTCTACGACAGCAAGTGGTGAGTGAATCGTAACGCAACATTTGATAGGAGAAAGACAAAAAATGATTAGTAGAGAGAAGTAACATATGATATAATCATATCAATGAAAAAGAAAGAAGGTATGGCAAATGCAAAAAAGACAGGTTTTCAACCCTTTTCTTCCTCTTAATGAATACATTCCGGACGGTGAGCCGCATGTTTTCGGTGACAGAGTATATATTTATGGTTCACACGACAAAGAAGGCGGATACACTTTTTGTATGCAGGATTATGTAACATATTCTGCTCCAGTAAATGATTTGTCAGATTGGAGATACGAAGGTGTAATTTACAAAGCCTCTCAGGATCCACGGTATCCGAACCCCCAATATCTTTTTGCCCCTGATGTTGTTCAAGGAAATGACGGAAAATATTATTTATATTATTGTATGGGTGGAGATTATGGTTGCAAAGGTTATACAGGACCTATAGGTGTTGCTGTGAGTGATAGTCCGGCAGGAAAATTCAAATTTTTAGGATATGTTAAAAATCCTGATGGGACTCCTATGATGAAATACGTATGTTTTGACCCTGCCGCAATAAATGATAACGGAACAATTCGCATATATTATGGAACACAGTACGGATATGAAGAACAGGACGATTTTAATGAAAATGAAAAATATATAAATGAAGAAATCGAAATGTTTGGAAGAACGAAAGAAGAAATACTTTCATATCCCGACAGTATTATGGGACCTTCAATGGTTGTTCTTGAAGATGATATGCTTACCGTAAAAGAAGAATCAAAGCATATTATCCCATATAGAGTAAAAGGTACCTCTTTTGAAAGACACCCGTTTTTTGAGGGATCTTCCATGAGGAAAGTCGGAGATAAATATTATTTTATCTATTCTTCGTGGCAGAATCACGAGCTATGCTATGCAACAAGTGATTATCCTGATAAGGATTTTATATTTGGCGGAACAATTGTTTCAAACGGTGACATAGGATACAACGGAAAAACTGAGTCGGAAAAACTCAATATGACCGGAACAACTCACGGCAGTATTATTGATATAAATAATCAATGGTATGTTTTTTATCATCGTCTGACGCATAAATCAGATTACAGCAGGCAGGCTTGTGCTGAGAAAATATACATTGATTCTGACGGAAATATTGCACAGGTTGAAGTGACAAGCTGTGGGCTAAATGATGAACCTTTAAAAGCTGAGGGTGAATATCCGTCAATTATTGCTTGTAACATCACAAACGGACATATGCCGCATGGTTCAAACAGCATCTATACGTTTCCGTTTCCTAATGTTACAAACATTGGTGATGAAAGATTTATTGCAGAAGTTGAAAATGAAACACTCATAGGCTATAAATATTTCAAATTCAGCGGCAATAAAAATATTTCTGTTACCATAAGAAAAGAAACGGAAAATAACAAAGTTAAGTTGGAAGCTCCTAAGCGTACAGATGAAAGATGCGACGCTGAAGTAAAGAGATGTGCAAGTTTTAAAGATAATGCAAAAATCGCAGAAGAATCATATATTGATATTCTAAATGAAGAAAAAGGTAAATCTATAGGAAGAATATCAATACCTGATAATCTTGAAGATAAGTGGTGCAGAATTGGTGGAAATGTAAATTTTCCTGATGGAGTATATCCGCTTTATTTTGTTTACCACGGAAAAAATAGTATACAAATAAAAAGCTTTGATTTTATTGGAGAATAAAAAAATGAAAGAATATTTTGGAAACATAGGAAAAATTCAGTATGAGGGAAAGGAAAGCACCAATCCGCTTGCATTCAAGTACTACAATGCTGATGAGGTAATTTGTGGTAAGACCATGAAAGAACAGCTGAAATTCGCTTTATCATGGTGGCATACAATGGGCGGCGACGGTACTGATATGTTCGGCTGCGGAACTGCTGACAAAACCTGGGGCGAAACAGATAGCGTAAAACGTTCAATTTCAAAAGTTGATGCAGCTTTTGAAATCATGACAAAGCTCGGAATAGAATATTTCTGTTTCCATGACAGAGATCTTTCACCTGAATATGGCTCACTTGCAGAAACCAACGCAAAGCTTGATGAAATTACAGATTATATTGCAGAGAAGATGAAATCTGATCCATCAAAGAAGCTTTTATGGGGAACTGCAAAGTGCTTCGACCATCCACGCTATATGCACGGTGCTGCAACATCTCCTTCAGCAGATGTATTTGCATATACTGCTGCACAGGTAAAAAAAGCCGTTGAAACAACTGTAAAACTTGGTGGAAAGGGATATGTTTTTTGGGGTGGCCGAGAAGGTTATGAAACACTTCTTAATACAAATATGGGACTCGAGCTTGACAATATGGCAAGACTTATGAAGATGACTGTTGACTATGCCCGTTCAATCGGCTATACAGGTGATTTCTATATCGAGCCAAAGCCGAAAGAACCAACCAAACATCAATATGATTTTGATACAGCCACAGTACTCGGATTTTTAAGAAAATATGGTCTTGAAAATGATTTCAAAATGAATATAGAGGCAAATCATGCAACCCTTGCACAGCACACATTCCAGCATGAACTCAGAGTGGCAAGAGAAAACGGTGTATTCGGTTCAATTGACGCAAATCAAGGTGATCCGCTTCTTGGCTGGGATACTGATCAGTTTCCAACAAATGTATATGACGCAACATTTTGTATGTATGAGGTGCTGAAAGCAGGTGGATTTACAAATGGCGGTTTGAACTTTGATGCTAAGGCAAGAAGAGGTTCTTATACTCCTGAAGATATTTTCTACAGCTATATCGCCGGTATGGATTCATTTGCTCTTGGTCTTAGAATTGCCGCAAAGATAATTGAAGATGGCAGAATAGATGCATTTATTGCAAACAGATATGCTTCATGGACAAGCGGAATCGGAAAAGAAATCATTGATGGAAAAGTTTCTATGGCTGACCTTGAAGAATATGCACTTGAAAAGGGAGAAGTAACAGGCAGTCTTTCAAGTGGCAGACAGGAAATGCTTGAATCAATTGTAAACAACATAATGTTTAATTTATAATTTTTCGGCAGAGAGGTGTTTTTTATGGCTTATGTTATAGGCATTGACTGCGGAACAGGAAGTACAAAAACAGTTCTTTTTGATGAAAACGGCAATGTTATATCCTCGGCTTCTGCGGAATATCCGCTTTATCAGCCCAAAAACGGTTATGCAGAACAAAACCCTGCTGACTGGAAAAATGCTATGCTGGATACTTTGAAAAAAGTTATCTCTACAAGCGGGGTTGATAAGAAGAAAATTAAGGGCATAGGCATATCGGGGCAAATGCACGGACTTGTTATGCTCGATAAAGATAATAATGTGATCAAAAATTCCATTATTTGGTGTGACCAGAGAACTTCGGCAGAGGTTGCACAGATGAACCGTATAGTCGGACATGAAAAGTTTATGGAGATTACTGCTAATCCTGCTCTTACAGGTTGGACCGCCGCAAAAATTTTATGGGTAAGAAACAATGAACCTGAAAACTATAAAAAGTGCTGCCATATACTTCTTCCAAAAGATTATCTCAGATTTATTCTTACAGGTGAATATGCAACGGATGTTTCAGATGCTTCCGGAATGCAGCTGTTAAATGTTTCAAAAAGATGCTGGAGTAAAGAAATATGCGATTTGCTTGAAATAGATATGGAAATGCTTCCGAAAGTATATGAATCCTGTGAAGTAACAGGAACTCTCAGAAAAGATATCGCTGAAATGTTAGGACTTGAACAATCTGTTGTTGTTGCAGGCGGAGCAGGTGATAATGCAGCTGCAGCTCTGGGAACAGGAGTTTGTGAAGACGGAAAGGCATTCACAACAATCGGTACATCAGGCGTTGTATTTGCACATACTTCAAAACCTGTAATTGACCCAAAAGGAAGAGTGCATACATGCTGTGCGGCTGTACCTGGTTGCTGGCATGTTATGGGTGTTACACAGTCAGCAGGTCTTTCGCTGAAGTGGTTCAGAGATAATTTCTGTATAGCTGAAAAAGAAACCGCAGCACTTCTTGATAAAGATGCTTATTATATTATGGATAAGGAAGCGGAATCAATTTCAATAGGTGCAGAAAAACTGATATATCTTCCTTATCTTATGGGTGAAAGAACACCTCATCTTGACTCTTATGCAAGAGGAGTATTTTTCGGGTTATCCCCTATTCACACTAAAAAGCATATGATTAGAGCAGTAATGGAGGGTGTTTCTTATTCACTTCGTGACTGTATTGAGGTATTCAGAGAAATGCGTATTGATATATCAGATATGGCAGCTTGTGGCGGAGGCGGAACATCTCAGCTGTGGCGTTCAATGCTTGCGGATATATATGGTTGTACTGTAAGTACTGTTGATTCAAAAGAAGGTGCGGCACTTGGTTCAGCAATTCTCGCTATGGTTGCTTGTGAAATGTACGCAAGTGTGACTGATGCGTGCAAGGCTGTTGTCAGAACAGATAAGGTTCAATATCCGAATGAAAAAAATTCCAGAGAATATGAAAAATATTACTCGCTTTATAAAAAATTATATCCTTCACTTAAATCGGGATATAGAGCCCTTTCTTTAATATAATTTTTAAAAGTGTTTTCATATATACAAATGTAAAACACCTAATTTTATAATATGATTTAAACAGCGAAAAATATGATAGTATCAAGGAAAAAAAGATGAATTTTGAATCTGAAAAAAATTTACAGAGCAGTGGTTAAAAAAACGTGAAGATTCTTCTGAACATTCTCCTTTTTATAATGAAATAGTATTTTATGAAAGCATATGTTCAGGCAATATGGAATTTGTAAATATTTTTATGAAACCTCTTTGCTGTGAGGACTGCGATAATCTCAGTAAAGACAATCTCCGTAATTTAAAGTACAATACGATAGTGCGAACTGCTCTTATTGCACATTATTGCATTAAAGGCGGTATGACTTCGGAAAAATCCTATAGCATAAGAGACTATTATATTATGAAAACAGACAAATGCAAAACGGAAAGCGAAATACGAACAGTCCATCGCAAAATGATAGAAAGCTATACAAATAAAATGCGTCATATAAAGCTCAGAGGAGTTTACTCAAAACAGATAGTACGTGCGTTGGACTATATAATCGGTCATTTGTATCAACGTATATTTATTAAAGAAACGGCTGAATACCTTAAAATAAGTCCTGCATATCTTTCAAGGCTTTTTAAAAAAGAAACGGGGTTATCGTTTAGAGAATATGTAAACAAGCTTAAAATCGAAGAGGCAGCTGCCCTTCTGCTGTATACACATTTTAGTGATGTTGAAATAAACAACCTTCTTGCATTCAGTTCCCAAAGCTACTTTATAAAGATTTTCAAAAAAATTATGGGGATAACTCCAAAGAAATATAAAATGAAAAACACTGTGTCCGCATTGCCGGACTGATAAATCCGCCATTTCAATCAGATATGTCATTTATTTACCATGATTTTTCTGGATTTTAGTATATTTTGTGCGTTTTTATGATAAAATACAAGTGCAGAATATGAAACAAAAACGTATAAATACAAATTCAGAGAGGAGCTTATACAGTAAAAAACATATTTTAAAACGCTGTGTGGCAGCAGTTGCGGCTTGTGCAGTAATCACAGCGGCAGTTCTGACGGTTTGGCAAACAACCTTTGCTGAATCTAATATCATCAGCAATTCAACCTTAGACCATCAATGGTGGTAGGAAAAGCGATGAAGGGAATGCTTGTAGGCAACGTTAATTCCGATCTTGACGTAAAGCATACTGTCAGGGACTTCCAGCGGCAAAGTGCTATGTTGACAATTCAGAAAGCTATTCTACCAATGAAATTACGATCTACTGGAATTCCCCACTGACCTATCTGCTAAGCCTTACAGAAAACAGTGGTATTGAAACGGTAGCAGGCGATGTAAATGCTGACGGTGCATTCAATGTTGCTGATGTTGCTGCTCTGCAGAAATGGCTGCTGGCTGTACCTGATGCAGAACTTGCCAATTGGAAAGCCGGAGACTTGTGTCAGGACGATGTTCTTAATGTAATTGATTTGTGATTTATGAAGCAGAAGCTGATAAATAGATGAATACATTGTATCTACATATTGAAAGTTTATATTCATCAAATAATTAGAAAGGGGCTGTTACAGCACATGCTGCAACAGCCCCTTTTTCAATTAAACATATATAAAAGCGTCCAA
>CAKSJL010000082.1 GCA_934463345.1 uncultured Oscillospiraceae bacterium
AGCGACCAAGATTCCTCTTAGTCGCTTTGCATAAATTTTCTTTTGAATCTTTGTCTAACTTTTTGGGGTCAGTTCACTCACAATGAACCGTCGGCTTTTTGTCTATGTTGCCTTATATACCGATCTTTGATGGTATAAGCTTCGGAAGTCTAACTTTGCAGCTTGCTGCTGACATTGCTATACTGCTGCACATAAATCTTATATAGTTCCAGTCATTTTCAAATGAGTTTTTTGCCTTGTAGTACTTTTCCTGAACTGATTCGAGAAGCCTGATGCACTTTCCGGCATTTGAAAGGTCAAGTCTGCTTTCTGCAAGAATCTCATTCTTTTCAGATACAATATGCTTGTGAAGGAGCTTTTCGTAGCTGACATGCTCAGCAAGAGTACCGCTGAAAAGAGGAGTGTGGGGAAAAGTGAAGTAGTCGCCGATAAAATGGACTGCTCGTCCGAGATCAAAAAAATCAACCGGATTTTTAAGTTTTCCATGTATGCGGCTGAGGGTTTTTCTGACGTATGAAGCTGTTCCGGCATAGGTGTGACCCTTGATATAGGTCAGAGGATTTACATCGGGGGAAATGCAGCCGTATTCAAATGCTGAGCTGTTAAGCCTTCCGCCAAAGTCCGCAGTGCCGGTTATCTGCTTTGCAAGATATAAATGATCTTTTGTTTCCATTGGAACCGCCTCCGTTTGATTTTTAGCTGTACCGTAAAATTTATTTTCTGGTACTGATTATATTATAGCACCTTTTTGTGAAAAATCAATAAAAAGTAAGAGAAAATAAATGAAATATTCAAGATAAATCATTATTTGTCCTTTGGCTTAAAGATAACAGCCGCAAGAAGTCCGAATATCAGTGCAGCTGTAATACCTCCTGCTGCACTTGTCAGACCGCCCGTGAAAACCCCCAGAAAGCCTTTTTCATCAATGGATTTGCGTATACCCTCGGCAAGAAGATGTCCGAAGCCGGTCAGCGGTACAGATGCTCCGCCGCCTGCAAAGCTTACAAGCTTTGAGTAAATGCCGAATGCTGAAAGTGCAACACCGGCAACAACATATGCAACAAGAATTCTTGCAGGGGTAAGCTTCGTGTAGTCAATCAGAAGCTGACCTACAGCACAAAATGCTCCGCCTATTAAAAATGCCCATAACAGTTCCATTTTAACGCTCCTTTATTTATTGTGACTTATATGAACAAGATGTGCGATAGATGGTATTGATTCGCCTTGCTGTGAAGCTGTCGGCGACATAAGCGCACCCGTTCCTATAAACAGCATGTCCTTTATTTCTCCAATCTGTACTCTTGGCAGAAAGTATCCGCACAAAACGCTCGCACTGCATCCGCAGCCTGATCCGCCGGCGTGAGTATCCTGTTCAGATGGATCAAAAATCATGACTCCGCAGTCTTTATGCTGACGACTGATATCGATACCTTCCTTTTCAAGAAGCTGAAGCAGAAGCTTGCTTCCGACAATACCAAGATCTCCTGTTACAATGCAGTCAAAATTCTCTGGTAATAATCCCGTATCATCAAAAAACTGTTTTATAGTAGAAGCCGCAGCAGGCGCCATAGCTGCCCCCATATTGTTTGCATCAGTTATACCGAGATCTGTGATTGTTCCGATCGTTGCAGCCTTAATATATGGAGCTGATCCATTGGGGGAAAGTATAACGGCTCCTGATGCAGTACAGGTCCATTGTGCGGAGGGAGTTCTCTGACCTCCGTAGGAAAGAGGAAACCGGAACTGCCTTTCTGCTGTGGAAAAGTGTGATGATGTTGCAGCGGCAACATGTTCGCCGATACCGCTGTCTGTGAGAAGTGAGGAGAGCAGGAGTCCTTCCGCCATGGTTGAGCATGCGCCATAAAGTCCGAGAAAGGGAATGTTAAGAGAGCGCAGGCCATAGGTTGTCCCTATGCACTGGTTTATTAAATCGCCTGAAAATATATAGTCAATATCAGTATTTTTTAGACCAGCCTTTAATATTGCGAGACCGACAGTTTGTTTTTGTAATTCGCTTTCTGCCTGTTCCCAGGTTTCCTGCCCAAAATGACTGTCAGTTATTATTTTGTCAAAGCAGCCTCCGACAGGACCTTCTGATTCCTTCGAGCCTGCAATTGAAGCGTATGCCATGACGGATGGTGAATTTTCCGTCAGAAATGTATTTCTGGTAATTTTTTTAGCCATAATAAACTCCATTCAGAATTATTTTCATAGGCTATTATTTGTGAAAAATGTGCTTATTATGCAGAAAATAATGTTAAGCATTGAAAAAAATGAATGGCTTTAGAACCCGTCTTCACAAGATATGTGTGCGGATTTCCAAGCACAATTTTTACGCAGACAAGGCAAAAATGCGCAGGCATACTTGTGTATGGCAAGCATTTTTAACACAGTTATGAGAAAAAATTTGCTGGAAAGACGTGTGTATACGCTTGTGAAGACGGGTTCTTATTCCTGATGAGAAAATCTGTATTGACTTATGATCAGTATTATGGCATAATTATAAATACAGTTTCTAATTTTACGATAATGGCTTTATGACTTTTATAAAACCGTTCGGCTTCTGCTCTATCAGCGCTGCGCTGACAAGTTCATTTTCAGAGGTTATCAGCAGCTGTATTGCGGTATTTTCACTATTGTCTTTGACTTCGTATGTATAGCATTTTACCTCTTCCCCGGCATGCTTTTCAAGTTCAAAGCCGCCGTTTTTCATTTCATCAGAAAAGTTCTGATAGCTGTCGCTGAATTTAAGCGGTATTCGTATATTTTTTACGTCAGTCTGCTTAACATCAAATCCATGAATGTTTAGATATGGCTCAATTTGATTCTCGGTGAGAATAATTTTTCCACTTTCAGGAACGCTGCCATTCCTTATGGATATGAAAAATATTACAGACAGAACAGCTGTTATTATTAAAATTGCAGGAAGTTTTTTCCTCATTACAACATCTCCTGTTTTTAATTTTGCTATATTTTATTCTGACAAAACTGAAAAAATACTGATTCTGAAAGGAGAAAATATGAAAATTCGTCTTGACAGGTTTTTATCGGAACAGACTATGTTTACAAGAACAGACATAAGTAAACTTTTATGGAAAAGAAAAATTTCTGTTAATGGTAAAACTGTAAGAGAAGGGGAACTGAAAATTGATCCTCAGATAGATGGAATAACAGCTTTAGGAAGAAAAATTGTTTATCGAGAGAAAATATACATGATTTTAAATAAACCTGACGGCTGTATATGTGCCACAGAGGATAAAAATGACACGACGGTTATAGATTTTGTACCTGATGAGCTGAAGAGAAAGGACATATTTCCAGCCGGACGACTTGATAAAGACAGTGAAGGAATGGTTCTGATAACCAATGATGGAGCGTTAAGTCACAGGATATTATCACCAAAAAAACATATACCCAAGTATTATGTCGTAAAACTGAGCAAAAAATTTGGTGAAAATTATGAAAGCCTTTTTGAGAGTGGTTTGACCATAGATGGTGGAGAGGTGTGTCTTCCGGCAAGGGTAAGACAGTGTCCAGATGCCGTAAATATGGCATTTATAGAGCTTTTTGAGGGTAAATTTCATCAAGTTAAAAGAATGTTTCAAACCGTTGAAAACAATGTTGAAAAACTTGTGAGAATACAGATGGGAATGCTTGAAATGCCGGAAAATCTGGAGGTTGGAGGGTGTATGGAGATTTTGCACAACGATGTTGAAAAACTGTTGAAATCAGAACCCTTCGACGAGGTTTTTAACCGTAATTTGAAAAAATTTTCGTCATATTTGATAAACAAGTTATAATAACTTTGGCTAATTAGAGACTTGAAATATTGTTAAAAATTTGGTACTATATTATTATAGTTAATTCGGGGTTCGGGTTAGCAGAAATTTATTTATGAGAGGAATTGATAAAATGGCAAGTTTATCATTAAGAGCAATTAATAAAAGATATCCTGGTGGCTTCCATGCAGTTAAGGATGTTAATCTGGAAATCACTGATAAGGAATTTATCATACTTGTAGGTCCATCTGGATGCGGTAAATCCACAACACTTAGAATGATCGCAGGTCTTGAGGAAATTTCAGACGGTGAGCTTTACATCGGCGACCGTCTTGTAAACGATATTGCTCCTAAGGACAGAGATATCGCAATGGTTTTCCAGAACTATGCTCTGTATCCGCATATGACAGTTTATGACAACATGGCATTCGGACTCAAGCTCAGAAAAGTTCCGAAGGATGAGATCGACCGCAAGGTTAAGGAAGCTGCAAAGATTCTCGACCTTTCACATCTTCTTGACAGAAAGCCTAAGGCTATGTCTGGTGGTCAGCGTCAGAGAGTTGCGCTTGGTCGTGCTATCGTTCGTTCACCACAGGTATTCCTTCTTGACGAGCCGCTGTCAAACCTTGACGCAAAGCTTCGTGCACAGATGAGAACAGAGATTGCAAAGCTTCACAAGAAGCTCGGTACAACATTCATCTATGTAACACATGACCAGACAGAAGCTATGACAATGGGCGACAGAATCGTTGTTATGAAGGATGGTATCATTCAGCAGGTTGATACTCCACAGGCTCTTTATGAGCATCCATGCAACAAGTTTGTTGCAGGATTCCTGGGTTCACCTCAGATGAACTTTATCGACGCTGTTTTGAAGCAGAATGGTTCAAAGTATGCTGTTGAATTCGGCGCTTCAGGCAGAGGTCCAAGATACGAGGTTGAGATCCCTGAATCAAAGGTTGTTCCTGCCCTTGCTAACTATGTAGGCAAGGAAGTTACAATGGGTATCCGTCCGGAGAGCGTTCATGATGAAGAAATGTTCATTTCAAACGCTTCAACAGGTATCATTGAGTGTGACGTTGATATCACAGAAATGATGGGTGCTGAAACATTCCTTTATCTTACATGTGAAGATATTCCGCTTACAGCAAGAGTTTCACCACGTTCAACTGCAAAGTCACAGGACAGAATCAAGGTTGCTATTGATCCTAATAAGGTTCACATTTTTGACAAGGAAACAGAAGCAACAATTATTAACTGATTTTTGAATCTGTAAAAAACTTATAATGTCAAGACGCTGCATATTTTTGTGGCGTCTTTTGCTTTTTAGTGGTACAGTGCTTGTAAAATTGCCGCAAACATGGTATACTTATAAGGTCAGTGCCACATAAATAATGCCTGACGGCTTTAAATGTAAAAAAAGGTATTGTATGAATGTGTGCAGGAATTTTTGTTTTCCTGAACATGACATAAGGAGTGTTGTTCTTTGATTGTTACCGAAAATTATCTTGGAAAAATTACTTTTTCTGAGAAATATATAAAATCAGTTGTAAACAAAACAGTTTCTGAATGCTTTGGCGTTGCAGGAATGAGCTGCATTAATCTAAAGGAGTATACCTACGCAAAGCTTTTCGGAAAAAAACTTCCTCAGACCGGGATAAGGGTCAGCATAAAGAATAATGAAGTCAGCGTAAAACTGCATATACTTACAGCATATGGTACGAATATTTCAGCAGTTGTAAGCAGTATAAAAAACAAGGTTAGGTTTGCGCTTACTGAAACTGCCGGAGTATCAGTAAAATCCGTCAGCGTTTATGTAGATAACATAAAGTTTTAGAGTAATACTGACTTTATAAAGAAAGGAATGATAACACTGTTGCTGACAGGTAGTATATTGAGAGACAGCCTGATCTCGGCAGGGATCAGCATGCAGAACCGCAGGAAAGAGGTCGACAGACTTAATGTTTACCCGGTTCCGGACGGTGATACAGGTACAAACATGTCGCTTACAATGGGAGCGACTGTAAAGGCGCTGGAACTGCTTGATGACGGCGTTTCTGTTTCAAAGGTAGCAGAAACTGCGGCTACTGCTCTTCTGCGTGGTGCAAGAGGAAATTCGGGGGTTATACTTTCGCTTATATTCAGGGGGTTTTCAAAGGGTCTCAGCGGTCTTGAAAGCGCAGGCTGCAAGGATATTGCAAAGGCTCTTGAGCTTGGCGTTGACGGAGCGTATAAGGCTGTTATGAACCCTACGGAGGGAACAGTCCTTACTGTTTCGAGATTAGCGGCAGAAAAGGCGTCAGAGCTTGCAGATGATAGCGATAATATTGCTGAGTTCTGGGGAGAGGTGTGCAAGACAGCTTCAGAAGCGCTTGCAAAAACACCGGAACAGCTTCCTGTTCTTGCGAAGGCGGGAGTTGTTGATGCAGGAGGACAGGGACTTGTTATAATTTTCAATGCTATGCTGGAAATTTTCTGCGGAGGACAAATTGAAAAGAACAGCGGCGAAAATCAGGAGAAGAAAACTATAGATATTTCTCAGCCGGATAACGATGAGGATATAAAGTATTCATACTGCACTGAGTATATAATCGAGAGAAACAGCAATGCTGATCCGTTTATGCTGAGAGCTTATCTTGAGACGATAGGCGACTGCGTTGTTGTAGTTGATGATGATGAGATAATAAAGGTTCATGTTCATACTGACAATCCCGGGCTTGCAATACAGAAGGCTCTTGAATTCGGCAGATTTATAAATGATCCGAAGCCTAAGATCGAAAATATGAGAATTCAGCATGAAATGCGGGTAAGGGAAGAAAAGGTTGCAATGCGTCAGCAGTTTACTCCGGCAGAGCCTGAAAAGGAGTTTGGATTTGTTGCTGTTGCGGCAGGACATGGTATAGAAGAAATGTTTCGTGATCTTGGCGCTGACTGCGTTATAAGAGGTGGACAGACCATGAATCCTTCAACTGACGATATTCTAACCGCAATTCATGCGGCACCTGCTAAAACTGTTTTTGTACTTCCAAACAACAAGAATATAATAATGGCGGCAGAGCAGACGAAAAACCTTGCTGACAGAAATGTCTGTATTCTTCCTACCAGAACGATACCGCAGGGTATTTCGGCTATGATGGCTTTTGATGAAACAGAGGATTTCGCATCGAACCGTCTTGCGATGACAAAGGCTTTTGAGCATGTTTCGACTGGTCAGATAACATTTGCGGCGAGAGATTCGGAATATGAGGGTCATAATATCAAAGAAGGCGAGATACTTGCTTTCGACAACAGCAGGCTTGTATTTACAGAAAAGGATGTTTCAAAGGCGGCATATAAGCTTGTAAAGAAGCTTATAAAAAGCGACTCTGGATTTGTTACTATATTTTACGGTTCTGATGTTACTGCGGAGCAGGCAGATAAGCTGGAAGAAACTCTTAATGCGAAGTTTGGAAGCAAGGTAGATATCATGATGGTGAACGGCGGACAGCCGGTATATTATTATATTATTTCTGTAGAATGATTATTGGTATTTTTCACAGCGATGCAGAATAAGAGTTTGTATCGCTGTGAATTTTAACATTAAAACAAAAACTTTATTATAAAAAATCCCGTACCTGCGCCGTTTGACAAATTTCCTGAAACTTTTTCAAAAAAACTTTGAAAAAGTGCTTGACATTTAAGCATAGTAGTGATATAATAAACTAGTCGCTGAGAGATACGGCGATAACAAATAAGAAAAAGTGGGAGCATAGCTCAGCTGGGAGAGCATCTGCCTTACAAGCAGAGGGTCATAGGTTCGAGCCCTATTGTTCCCA
>CAKSJL010000083.1 GCA_934463345.1 uncultured Oscillospiraceae bacterium
ACATGTTGATATAAATTGTGCAATTTGACGAAAAATATCGGTTTTAAAACGTTTAACCAGCGTTGAATGTAGAAGATTTTAAAATCTATTGACAATCTTTTTTTCGTGTGATATTATATATACATACCAAAGAGAAACATGGAAACGATGTCATGAATTCTCTTTAAGAATCTTTTTAAAATTATAAAAATGTTTCACTAATTTAGGAGGTTAGTTATGAAAAAGATTAACAGATTCAGAAACTATTCATTAAAGGCTGCCAAGATTGGCAAGAAGAAAAAGGTTAAGGGCTTCACACTCGTTGAACTCATCGTTGTAATTGCTATTATCGGTGTTTTGGCAACAATTCTTGTTCCTACACTTTTCGGAAAGGTTAAGGATTCAAAGGTTGCTTCTGCAAATGATTCGGCTGCAAAATTGGCTGAACAAGCAGCAATTGTTGCTTCAGAACTTGAGGCAAATGGATCAACAGTTTCATTTGCAAGTGGTTCTAAATTTAGTGCTGATGAGTCTACACCGGCAGATACGTCTTTTAATGATGCATTAGAAAAGGCTTTACCTGATTTGAAAGATGGACACTGGGCTGTTGAGTTCGGTGATGATGGGCAGGTTGTAGCAGCAGTTTTCGGCAAGGATAAGTATGTTGGTATGTATCCAAATAAAGCTACTGAAGCTCAGTCATCAGCTCTTGCAGATGCAGCAGCTGCTGAAGCTTTGCTTGCTTCTGCAAAAAAATCAACAACCTAAAATACATAATAACTTTAAAGTTTTCCCTTCCTGAAATAAATTAAAAAATAAGGTTCCTGGCTTTTTCGGGGACCTTATTTGCATGATAATATAGCGCATTATAATTCGAGGGCAACCATTGGTCGATTTGCAAAAAGGGGGTTTAAATGAAAAAAATAAAAGCATATACCCTTGTTGAACTGGTTGTTGTAATTGCTATAATTGGCATTTTAGCCACAGTTGCGACGCCTAATATGATAATACAGGTAAGAAAGTCGAAATTTAACACTGTTCAGAAACAGGCCGAGTCTATTTTTAACTCCGCACAGACTGTTGTGCAGAAATATCAGGCTATAGATATGGCTATAAATGATCTTAACAAAAAAAGATTTTACGGGCAGAGAACCTGCGGAAACCTGACTGGTTTTGCGTTTACTGAAAACACATCATCAGACTTTTACAAGGATCTGTCGGCGCTGAACCGTCATCTTGATGATGGAAAATGGGTAATAGTCATAGATAATTACCAGGTAACACATGTTCTTTATTCCGCTTCTGAAACGGACAGATATGTTGGAGTTTACTGCGGCTGTCCTGGCGAAGAACATCAGAGCAAGGATTATGACGAATATAAATCAAAGGAAAAAAATATTATTTCATGGTGGAATGAACCAGGAATACAGCCAACAACTTAACAAAAAGTCTGTTAAACCGACAATTAATCTGCTTTTTTGCATAGTTTCGATTTTTGTTACATGTTTTTTATCATTTTTCATTGACATCAAATGCGTTAAATGCTATAATTAAAATATGATTGATTTGGAGGATATGTTAGATGCAGTGTGAAAAATGCGGAAAAAAGGTTTATGCAAATGAGTTGTGTTCATGCGATCAGAAAGCGCCAAGATTGCATAACGGAGCGGTAAGAACCAATTCAGTAATATGCTTTATTCTGGTTATGATTGCTTCACTATGTCTTATATTGACTTTATCTCTTAGAACAATTGTTAATAAAGAGCTTCTTATAAAGTCAGTTGAGGACGTGAAACTGGCTGAAATTGAGGTTGATGGAAAAAAGCTCGATCAGTACATATATGATGAGTATGTGGATGATGAGAGAATAACTGTGGAGAATGTTGACAATCTTCTTGAAGATTCATTTATAAAGGATTTTATTATTGACAAAATAAATGCATATCAGAATTTTGCGTTGAACGATGGTGATATGCCGTTTGTTACAGCGGATGATATTGTCAAGCTAATAGAGGATAATGAAGATTTGCTTTACAATGAAGCCGGACTTCGTTTTCTGGAGCCTGACAAGGAGGAACTAAGGAATAATCTTTCAGCGCTTGATAAATTTGAGGATTTTTCAAATGATCACCTTGATACATGGTTCGGAACGGCTCTTTTCCAAACTTTTTTCTCACAGGCAAATGTAATTTTTCTTGTTGTTTTGCTCGATGTAATCTTTATTCAGTGGCTCGTGGTTTATAAGCTGAATGCAAGACGTGCTTCCAAAATGCTGATTAAATATGGTATAGCTGCTGCGATTCCATCAGTGATTGTCTTGGTGGCAACAATTTTATTAAAAGTTCTTCCGGATCTTGATACTGCTGATAAAATAGCCGGTTCCGCCAAAACTCCTGTTTTTATTTATTCTATAGTTATGCTTGTTGCTGGGGTTGCGATAACGGTTATTGGCTCTGCGTTTAATAGAAAATATAAAACATCACTTTTAGAAGTCGGAGAAGTAAAGACTATTCCGGATAATGTCGTTCCGGATGATCCGGTTATAACAGCTCCGACAGATAACGTTGTGGAAACTGTTGGAAATGTGTGCCCGCAGTGTTCACATGTAAACAAGGAAAATGCGTCGTTTTGCAGCAGATGCGGAACAAAGCTTAACTGAGATGTTTTGAGGAATATTTTATGTTAAGGCTGTTTGTGTGTAAAAATTGCAATCACATTTTCCCGGATTCGTCCGAAGATACTATATGTCCGAAGTGTGGAAATCGTGCTATACCTACTGAATATTCTATGATAGATCTTGCACAAAACAATGCTGAGCTTACAAGGGAAATTTACAGGCAGTATGGTATTGAATACGAAGAGTTTACTGATATGATGGTTCGTGTTGACAGTCAGAACCGAAAGTGGAAAACTCTTATTGCAAGATTGAGACGTATTGTCTCCAAAATAGGAAACGCAATAAAAATTTTTTTCGGTAAAATAAAGTCGCTTTTTAGAAAATAATTTATAAAACCTATCTGTAAAGGATGCTTTTGCCTTTCAGATAGGTTTTTTTGCGTAAAAAATGTGATATGCTGTCCTGAATGATGGTTTACAAATTTGTGGGGTTGTGTTATAATAAATTTAAAAGCATTAAGATGATACCGCATGATTATTGATTTGTGTTTTGGTGACAGTTCTGTCTGAAATAACTGTATCTGTACACGAAAATAATCTGGTGTTATGTGACTGTAGATTTTATTCGGAGGAACTTAAATTGTCAACTGAAAATATTAGAAATTTTTGTATTATTGCACACATAGATCATGGTAAATCAACTCTTGCTGACCGTATTCTCGAAAAAACATATACGGTTGCTGAGCGTGATATGGAAGAACAGCTGCTTGACAATATGGATATTGAAAGAGAACGTGGAATTACTATTAAAGCAAGAGCGGTACGCCTGAATTATAAAGCGAATGATGGGAAAGAATATATTTTTAATCTTATAGATACGCCAGGGCATGTCGATTTCAACTATGAGGTGTCACGTTCACTTGCGGCTTGTGAGGGAGCAATTCTTGTTGTTGACGCTTCGCAGGGAATTGAGGCTCAGACGCTTGCAAACACCTATCTTGCGATTGAACATGATCTGGAGGTCGTTCCGGTCGTAAACAAGATAGATTTGCCGTCTGCTGATCCGGAAAGGGTTTGTGAGGAAATTGAAAATGTAATAGGCATTCCGGCGATGGATGCACCAAGAATTTCTGCTAAAGCCGGAATTAACATTGAAGAAGTACTGGAAAAGATAGTTACGGATATACCATCTCCTCCGGACACTGCTGACAAGCCGCTTAAAGCACTGATTTTTGACAGTTATTATGATGCCTATAAAGGGGTTATCATATATGTAAGACTAAAGGATGGCAGCGTCAAGGTCGGAGATACCATAAGGCTTATGGCAACCGGTGCTGAATTTACAGTTGTTGAAGCAGGATATATGGATGCTGTCAACCATATAAATAAGGGTTCGCTTTCTGCCGGAGAGGTTGGTTATATTTCAGCTTCCATTAAAAGCATAGGTGATACTCAGGTCGGTGATACCGTTACCAATGCGGAGAATCCCTGCGATGAGCCGCTTCCTGGTTATCGCAAGGTTAATCCTATGGTGTACTCAGGTATTTATCCGGCTGACGGAGCAAAGTATGAGGATCTTCGTGAAGCTCTTGAAAAGCTACAGCTTAATGATGCTTCACTGTCCTATGAGCCTGAAACCTCGATTGCTCTTGGATTTGGTTTCAGATGCGGATTCCTTGGACTATTGCACATGGAAATAATTCAGGAAAGACTTGAAAGAGAATATAACCTTGATCTTATAACTACTGCACCGTCGGTTATTTATAAAATCGTTCTGACAAATGGTGAAACAAAGTATATTGACAATCCAACAAATTATCCTGATCCTGGAACGATTGAAAGTGCTGAAGAACCGATGGTAAAAGCCGAGATACTTGCACCATCTGACTTTGTTGGCAATATAATGGATCTTTGTCAGGAAAGGCGAGGTATTTTCAAGGATATGAAGTATCTTGATGAAACAAGGGTCACGCTTCACTATGAGCTACCGCTGAACGAGATTGTATACGACTTCTTTGATGCACTGAAGTCCAGAACAAGGGGATATGCATCATTTGATTATGAGATGCTGGGTTATGCACCTTCAAAGCTTGTGAAGCTTGATATACTTCTTAACGGAGATATTGTTGATGCGCTTTCGTTTATTGTTCATGCGGACAGAGCATACTCACGAGGCAGGAAAATGGTTGAAAAGCTGAAAGAAAATATTCCGAGACAGCTTTTTGAAGTACCAATACAGGCAGCAATAGGTGGAAAGATCATAGCTCGTGAAACTGTGAAAGCTATGAGAAAGGATGTCCTTGCCAAGTGCTATGGCGGCGATATCACACGAAAGAAAAAGCTGCTTGAAAAGCAGAAGGAAGGAAAAAAGAGAATGCGTCAGCTGGGAACAGTAGAGGTTCCGCAGGAAGCATTTATGAGTGTACTGAAACTCGATGAATAGGAGGAGAATATGAAAAAGTATGTATGCCCTCATTGTGGAGAGGAAACTATTTCTCCGCTGAAAAAGGCTTTTGCCGGAAATCAGAAATCAAAAGGAACTCTTTGTCCAAACTGCGGAAAAAGGTGCACCAATGGTATGCAGTCGGCAATATTTCACACAATAACGGACTCGATAATGCTTATATTAGTTATTATATTTTATATAAAGCTTGATCTGAGTATGATTCCGATTGCAGTAGCGATTGCAGCAGCATTTGTGATAAACAAGATATTTGACGCATTCTTTTATCCGCTTGTACCAAGTCTGAGAATTGACTGATGACGGGAATATATATTCATGTTCCTTTTTGTGCGGTAAAATGTCCTTACTGTGATTTTTATTCCTGCGAATACAGAACTGAAACCGTAAAAAAATACAAATCGGCTGTTCTTAGAAATATATCTGCGCTGCCGGATATAAAGGCAGATACGATATATTTTGGCGGCGGAACGCCTTCGCTTCTTCCGGCTGAGTATATATCCAAAATCATTGAAAGTATTGACTGTCATGTACAACTTATTTCTCCGGAAATTACAATTGAAGTTAATCCTTGCACTGTTACGGAAAAGAAGCTTATTGAATACAAAAAAAGCGGTGTTAACAGATTGTCTGTCGGGGTTCAGTCAGGATGCATCGATGAACTTGAATTTCTTGGAAGAAAGCATAGCTTTGAAAAGGCGGCTGATGCGGTGAAAATGGCTCAGGCATGCGGTTTTGACAATATCTCCTGCGATCTTATGATTGGAATCAAAGGGCAGACAAAGGAAAAACTTGAACAGTCCGTTGAAAGAATAATTTCATTGCCGGTTTGTCATATTTCGTCATATATTCTGAAGATTGAGGAAAACACACCTTTTGGGAAGAATGGCGTTTCAACTCAGCTGCCTGATGACGATGAGACGGCGGAGCTTTATCTTCATTCTGTCAGACTCCTTGAGAAAGCCGGATTTAAGCAGTATGAAATTTCTAATTTTTCAAAAGACGGGTTTCACAGTCGTCATAACCTGAAATACTGGAAATGTGAAGAATATATCGGAATAGGACCTTCTGCACATTCGTACTACAATGGTGAAAGGTACTATTCTCCTGCTGATCTGGAATCTTTTTGTAATTTGCCCTTGCAGGAAAAGATTTCAGAACCCTTTGAATCTGGAACGGATGAAGAGAAAATAATGCTTGGACTGAGACTTAAAGACGGTATTTGTCCGGACGATTTTCCACAGTATCGTGAAAAAATAATAAAAAAATCCGCAGAGTACTGCTCTCATGGTCTTGCTGTTTTTGAAAACAATCATCTGAGTCTTACTCCGCAGGGATTTTTGGTTTCCAATTCGATAATATCGGATATAATATAAATGGCAGCAATGCTGTAAATAAATAACGGAGGTCATCTATGGCTGATAAATTTAAGGTATCCCTGAAAAAAATAATTGATGAATTTAAGCTGGAATCAATTTTTGTTCCACGTCCGGCAGAGGAAATATTTATAGAGGAAAATGACGTTAACCGTCCTGGACTCCAGCTTATGGGGTTTTATGAATATTTCAATCCTGAGCGCATACAGATAATAGGCAAGATGGAATTTGCGTATCTTTCAACAATTGATGAAAAAACTCGTTATGAACGCCTTGAAAAACTGTTTTCTCAACAGCTTCCTGCACTGATTATTACAAGAGAACTGCCTTATTTTGCGGAAATGCTTGAATTGGCAAAAAAATACGAAATGCCTCTTTTAAGAAGCAAGGAGAGTACATCAAACTTTATGTCAGGTCTTATTGCGTTCCTGAATCTTAACCTTGCACCAAGAATTACACGTCATGGCGTTCTGATTGAAATTTACGGTGAGGGTGTATTTATCACAGGTGAAAGCGGCGTTGGAAAGAGTGAAACAGCAATTGAGCTTGTAAAAAGAGGTCACAGACTGGTTGCGGACGATGCGGTTGAGATAAGAAAGGTTTCAAATATAAGCCTTGTCGGAAGCTCTCCAGACAATATTCGTCATTTCCTTGAACTAAGAGGTATAGGTATTATCAATGCAAGACGTCTTTTTGGTATGGGTGCGGTAAAACTTACTGAAAAAATTGACCTTATCGTTGAAATGGAGCTTTGGAATCCGGAGAAAATTTACGACCGAATGGGTGTTGATAACCAGTATACTTCAATTCTTGGAGTAAAAGTTCCGTCACTTACAATTCCTGTTAAACCAGGACGTAATCTTGCTGTTATCATGGAGGTTGCGGCGATGAATAACCGTCAGAAGAAGATGGGTTATAATGCCGCACAGGAGCTGCTCGAAAAGCTCGGACTTGATATGGACAGCAATGATACTGTAAAAAACTATGAGCAATTCTAAAACGGAGGCATAAAAAATGTTTATAGAGGCTGACCTGCATTGTCATTCATTAGCATCAACACATGC
>CAKSJL010000084.1 GCA_934463345.1 uncultured Oscillospiraceae bacterium
ATTTAAGATTAAGTTCAACAGGACTTCCAGCGCCTTCAATTACAATTATATCATTTTCTGCTTCAAGCATTTTATAGGCTTTCATAATTTCCGGAACGAGCTGCTTTTTATATTTAAAATAATCAGTCGCCCTCATATTACCACGCACTTTTCCATTTACTATAACCTGTGAGCCTATATCAGTTGTAGGCTTCAAAAGAACAGGATTCATATATACGGATGGTTCGATTCCTGCCGCCTCTGCCTGCATTGCCTGCGCTCTTCCGATTTCTAATCCGTCTTTTGTTATAAATGAATTAAGCGCCATATTCTGCGATTTAAACGGAGCACACTTATATCCATCCTGTGAAAATATCCTGCAAAGCGCAGCAGCAACAAGACTTTTTCCGGCATTCGACATTGTTCCCTGAATCATAAGCGCTTTAGCCATTAGCAACAATCCTTTCCAGCGCATTTATAAGCATTTCATTTTGTTCGTGCTTTTTCACTGCCGTTCTGAAGAAATTTCCGTTTAGACCAATGTAATTTTCACAGTTCCTGACTGCAATTTTCACTTTTTCAAGTTCCTTTTCAAGCTCATACTCGCTCTTGAACAGAATAAAATTAGCTTCTGATGAAAAAACTCTGAATCTCAGTTTTTCAAGCGAACTGCTAAGATAATCTCTCTCATTCCAGACATATTTTCTTGTTTTTTCATAATAATCCAGATCTGAAAAAACGGCCTTTCCCGCAAGCTGTGCGGCAGATGAAACACTCCAGCATGGTCCAGTTTCTTTTATTTTACGAATTATATCCACATCACTGCAAATAACATAACCAAGTCTTAGTCCAGCCATAGCGTAAAATTTTGTAAATGCTTTCAGGACAATAACTCCGCTGTCAAGATATATTTTCGCTGTTTTATATTCATTTCCTTTTACAAAGTCCATAAAACATTCGTCAATTATTAGTAAGACATTTTTTTCAGAACACTTCTTACAGATCCTCTTCAAGAGTTCAGGCTTTACAGTTTTTCCATCAGGATTATTCGGATTGCCAAGGAAAAAAATATCCGCAGAATTAATTTTATCAAGAACACATTCTGTAAGCTCAAAATCATTTTCTTCGCTGAGCATTTCATATTCAATCTTACAACCAACCATTTCAAGAGCATGTGCGTATTCCGAAAACGACGGTGCCGTAAGAAGTGCTTTTTTTGGATGAAAAGCATGAACTATGCGGTATATTATATCAGCTGCACCATTGGAACAAAAAATGTTTTTTGGGTCGACATTTTCAAAACCAGAAATACACTCCACAAGCTCTGTACAGTTCACGTCAGGATAAACCTCAAGCATTCCAATGTTTGATGTTAAGGCTTTCAAGGCTGCATCTGGCATTCCCAGCGGGTTTATGTTTGATGAAAAATCCAGTTTTATATTCCTTGAATATATATCGCCTCCATGAATATATCTATCCATAAAATCCTCCGAATATAAGTATTCTAACAATTACAGCTAATATCAGCATGATCACAGAGGAAGCATACATTAATCTGTTTACTTTTTTTATATCCTCTTTTTCTATTTTTCTAACATTGTCACCAATAGTTTGCTTTTTGCACAATTTTCCAAAGTAGTATGCATCTCCGGCAAGCTGAACATCCAGTGCTCCCGCACATACTGCCTCCGTTTGTGCTGAATTTGGACTTGCATGATTATACCTGTCACGTCTCCATATTCTGAACGCTGATTTTCCGTCCAGTCCTGTAACAAAAGCTGCAACTATCATTATCAGCGCTGTAAGACGTGACGGAAAATAATTTAGAACATCATCAAAACGTGCAGCTGTTCTTCCGAACAAAATATATTTTTCATTTTTATATCCGATCATTGAATCCATGGTATTTACAGCCTTATATAACATTCCAGCTGGTGCTCCGCCTAACATAATCCAGAAAATCGGCGCAGTAACTCCGTCCGATGTATTTTCCGCAACAGTTTCAACGGCAGCTTTTATTATTCCGGTTTCATCAAGCATATTGGTATCACGTCCGACAATCATTGAAACTGCCTTTCTTGCTTTTTCAGTATCGTTTTCCGACAAAGCAGTATACACCTTCATACTTTCATCTCTTAGACACTTTGCAGCAAGAAGATAATAGCAAAGGCAACTTTCAGCTATTATTCCTAATACCAAATTTATTTTGTAGCACACAAAGCAAATGACAAATGCTGAAATACACGAAATAAGTGAAACACAAAGGCAAAGAAGCGAACCAGATAAACGATCATTCAAAAAACTTCTTTTTTTAAAAATTGCTTCAAGCTTTGATATAAATTTTCCGATAAGTCTTACCGGATGGGGCATAGAATACGGATCGCCCAAAATGCAGTCTATTAAAAAGCCCAGCAGAAGCGGCAATGTTGCCGATAAATATATCATTTTTACTCTCCGGATTTTTCATAATAATTTTTTTCTTCGTCATATTCTGTCACAATATAATCTCCGTTTAACAGCATATAATCGTAATAACTCTTTTCAGGGACACCTAATTTCTCCATAACAGACATTATCGTGCCTCCATGAACAACAAAAGCAACAGTACATTTTTTTGATATTTTATCCATAATGCGCTTAAATGTGGAATTTGTACGCTTTTTGAACTCCTCCGGAGCTTCTCCGCCAGGAAATGCAAGTGTTCCTCCACTATCTATCCATTTCTGATATTCGTCACTGTCTTTAAGCTCTATATAGTTTTTTCCCTCAAAGTTTCCAAAATCGCACTCTTTAAGTCCATCATACACCAGTTTTTCTTTAGATGGATAAATGATATCTGCAGTCTGCATGCATCTTTTCATAGGACTCACTATTAAAATATCACATTCCGGATATCGTCTATTCTTTACATTTTCTATGCCCTGACTGCAAAGCGGTTCATCTGTTTTTCCGATATATTTTTTCAGTATGTTTCCCTCAGTCTCTCCATGGCGTATAAAAATTACTTTCAAGCTATTCACCCTTTATAAGTATGGCACATCCGCAGACAACCCTATATACACTTTCCGCATTCTCCGCAAGAAAACAGCCAGTTTTTCCAACAGCTTCACGCCATTTTCTTTCCTTTCTGTCAATTGGAACTATGCCGTTTCCAACTTCATTCATAATAATTACAACATCCGGGTTTTCAGATAATATCTTATTTACTGCTTCAATCGGATCAACACTTCTGTTAATAAATTTTTTTACAGTTTCTTGAAAATTATAGACACACTTAATATTCCGGATATATCCAATGTCATATTCTGCCCCATCAATCATATCTGAATAATCAATTCTCAGTTTTTTCGAGGCATATTTTCTCTTTCCCTGAAATGCACCTCCGACTATTAATACCATTATGTCACACCTCCGACAAATCTAAAATCATGTATGAAGACGCTGTGCAAAGCAGTATGGTAAACTCACACATCTGCAAAAACCAGCCTTCAAGATCTCCTGTTATTCCGCCAAATTTCTTGTATGAAAATATACGATAATATGCAAACACAGCAAATCCTCCCACTATCGCAACAGTCCCCGCTACCGGAGAAATAAACAGTATTGCTATACTACTCAGTGCAATAAAAAAAAGTTCAGATGCAATTGTTATTTTTTTATGTGCTGGTTTTTTGAAGCTCTGGAGCGCACCAGTGCTTTTGGCAGATTTAAATGTAACAGCGGCAAGTCCACTCAAAGCTCTGGAAAAAATCATTCCAATGCTGTATATAAGGATCATGTCAAATGTATTTATTTTTGTAAGAAACGCTGTCTGCAATATTAGATAAAGAGAAAGTTTAATTGTCGCAAATGCTCCTATATGTGAATCACTCATTATTTCAAGCATTTTTTCTTTTCCGCCCCATGAAGCCCTCGCATCACAAACATCGCAAAAACCATCAAGATGTATTCCACCGGTAACTATAACAGGAATTGCAACAGACACAGCAGCAAAAAGAAAATCACCACCACCAAGCCATCGACATACAAAATACCAAAGAATTATCAACGCACCACAGACGGCTCCTATAAGTGGGAAAAAGCAAAGGGAGAATCTTCGGTTTTCTTCTTTCCATTCCGTTTTTGGCATAGGTATCTTTGAGTACATTAAAAATGCTGAAAACAATGAATTTATTACATACAATCTGGCTTCTCTCCTTTCAGAATCACTGGTATTCCATAAACCATTTCTATAACACAATCTGCAAGTTCGGCAAGCATAACACTAAGTTTCCCCATTTCTCTTATGTATCCTGCTGTACCGGCATCGTAACTAATCCCATCTTCACCTACCTGATTATTGACAGCAATAAGAAGTTCAGTTTTTCGGCAGAGTTTCGCTATATCTCTGTAAATTTTATCAGATGCAAATCTGCACTTTGCACTGAACATTTCATTTGCACAGAGATTTCCAATACATTCAATCAGTGCTGACGATTTTTCCGGAAAATACACATCAGAAATATCTGTATATTTTTCTATTGTCTTAAATCCTTTTCCAAAACGCATTTTCCGGTGACGTTTTATAGCTTCCCTTGCATCATCTCCATACGGCATCATAGTAGCAATATAATAATGCTCATTCGGTTCAGCAGAAAGTATTTTTTCGGCAGCTGACGATTTGCCGCTTTTACTGCCACCAGTTATCATTATAAACATCAGAATTCCTTATACCTTTCAATGGAAAGTTCATCAAACCTGTGTGCACTGTTATATACAGCCAGGGCTGCATCAAGCATAGGCAGAAGAAGAACTCCGCCTGTTCCCTCTCCTAAATGCATTCCGGCAGTTATAAGAGGCTTCATCCCAAGGTAGTCGAGAAGTTTCTCTCCGGCAGGTTCATTTGATACATGCGAACAAAGCATGTAATTCTTTGACTCCGGACAAATAAGACATGCAACAGCTGCGGAAACTGCCGAAATAAATCCGTCAATTATAACAGGAATTTTGTAAATTGCACCTCCTAAAAACAACCCAGCTATTCCGGCAATATCAAATCCGCCTAATTTTGCTAACAGTTCAACAGGTTTATCAGCTGACGGAGCATTAACTTTCAGAGCCTTTTCAATTACAAGTTTTTTCTTTTCGAGTTTTCGGGAATCAAGTCCAGCACCACGTCCTGTTACATTCTCCGGAGAAAGTCCTAAGATTACAGATGCAAGAGCAGATGAAGTAGTCGTATTGCCTATCCCCATTTCACCAGTCACAATAATCTTAAAGCCATCCTCTTTAAGACGCTTTACAATATCTATTCCTACAGACAATGCTTTTTCTGCATACTCAATCGTCATTGCCGCACCCACTGCAATGTTCTTCGTTCCGTTGGCAATCTTCCGGCCAATAACATTTTTTGAAGCAACATATCCATTTATGCCAATATCTACTGCTATAACATCAGCATGGCACACCTCTGCCATCTTATTAACATTTGAAGTCCCATCTGCTATAGCCTTCGCAACTATTCCAGTTACATTACTTTCGCTTTGCGTTACACCTTCACATACAACACCGTTATCCGAACACATAACAACTACACAGCGCTTGTCCAGAGAAATATTTTCATTTCCCGTTATTCCAGCTATTTTTACAACAATCTCTTCCAACTGCCCAAGACTGTGAAGCGGTTTAGCTATGCTGTTCCATCGCTCCTGCGCACGTTTCTGTGCCTGAATATCAAGTTTTTTTACATTCTCAATTCTTTCCATTTTCTTCTTTAAATCTCCTGCATGCAGAAGCAAAATTTTCTGCCATTCTTACATCCGAATAAAAATACAGATGTGGAAATCCCATATAACTGCTCATATCTGCATGAACTGCTGAATATTCAGTTTTATCAGACGCTTTTATAGCTCTGAATGAATTTCCAGGATCAGTACTGTCCCAATAATGAAATTCATGAGCTTTTATTTCCTCATTCTTTTTGCAGAGAACATTGTCTGTCTGTGCAATAAGTCTTGTATAGCCAAATCTCTGGAGACGAGATGTTTTGTATGCAACAGCGTCTATAACTCCTGCCATATCGTAAAGATATCCATATTCATCTTTTATTAGCCTGTGAAGATACATAAAACCGCCGCACTCAGCAATAACAGGCATTTTACTAATTACTGCACTTCTTATATCAGACAGCATTGTTTTATTTGAAGACAACTCTTTTAAATACAACTCAGGATATCCACCGCACAACAGAAGTCCTGATATATTTTCCGGAAGTCTTTTATCCTCAATTGGAGAAAATTCAACTATTTCACATCCGAGTTCCCGAAACAACTCCAGATTATCTTCATAAATAAAGCAAAATGCCTTATCAGATGCCACAGCAATACGCACTGGTAAACCTTTATTTAAGACTACTGTATCCCCAGCATAAAGCTCAGGTGCTTCTGACAGTTTTATGATTTTATCAAAGCATATATATCTTTCTGCATACTCCGAAAGTCTCGAAAGCTTCTGTTTTATATCAGATATTTCATTTGCTGTAACAAGCCCCAGATGGCGGCTTTCAAATGAACAATTTTTATCATATGGAATACGCCCCAGATACTGTGTATTCAGTTTCTGACAAAGCTCCTTTATTTCCGGAACAAGCTTCTCTGGCAAACGATTAAATATAAAACCACAGATATTATTTGGTTCACGAAATGTTAAAAAGCCTTTCATAACTGCTCCGATAGAACTGCTCATTCCCTTGCAGTCAATTACCATTATAACCGGCGTCAAAGTATAGAGTGACATATCGTAGGATGTGTATTTTCCGGAAATTCCATCATAAAAGCCCATAACACTTTCTATAACAGATATCTCTCCACTGTTTTTATTTAAGAGTCTGATTATAGTATTTTCATCGCAAAACCAACTGTCAAGATTTCGTGAGCTTACACCCATTATATGACTATGGAACATAGAATCGATATAGTCAGGTCCGCATTTAAACGACGACACATCAATGCCACGATTTACAAGTGCCTGAATAACTGCACAAAGTGTAGTTGTTTTTCCGCATCCACTGCCTGTTCCAGCTATCATTATTCTTTTCATACGATTTTTCCTTACTCTTTTGGTTCTGATTTTATTACATAAACCGGATTTTCTGCGCAAAGCATTGTATGCTCTCCAACTTTTCTGGTTTTTGTGACTGCTATCT
>CAKSJL010000085.1 GCA_934463345.1 uncultured Oscillospiraceae bacterium
CAATCAAATGTATCACTTGTCTTTATTACATTTTCCTCAAGTGCAGCAGAGCTTGTAACTACCTTAAAAACCGAACCAGGAATATAAAGATCCGTTATAGTCTTGTTTTTCCATTGCTGTTCTCTTGCTGCAATATATGCCTCAGTATACTTTTCCTCCGGCATCGTATCAAGCAGTTTTTTTGCATCTTCCTTTTTTATTACATCATTTTTATCAATGTCAAGATATTCAAGATCCTGAGCTTTTTGTGCAATCTGAAGGTCGCTTACATCGGAAGGATTATTCAAATCAAATCCAGGAGCAGTTGCCATTGCCAAAACCGCTCCGGTTTTAGCATTCATTATTATACCGCATGCTCTGTTTTCTACTTCAAATTGACTAACCGTTTCTTCAAGATTTTTTTCAAGAGAATATTGAAGAGTTCTGTCAATTGTAAGGTAAAGTGAATTTCCATCCTGTGCCTCGTATGTCTTGGAATAACGATAAGGCATTTCATTACCATTTGCATCCTTTGCAGAAATAACTTTTCCATCTATTCCTGATAAATATTCATTATACTGATACTCCAATCCATACTGTCCGTCACCATCAGCGTTTGTGAATCCTATAACTGATGCAGCAAGCTCATCCTGAGGATAATATCTTTTTGTATCCTCCTCAATTTGAATTGAGTTTATACTATTTTCATTCATAAAAGCAATTATATTATCAGCAGCAGGTTTTTCTACCTGCGTTTTAAGAACCTGATACTGAGAATCCTTATTCATTGCTTCTTCGATTTTCTTTGTATCAATTTCAAGCTGTTCAGCAAGATAGGTTATTACTTCACTCTGAACTTCTTCTGCGGTCTTTACAACGGTATTTGCGGGAAGATCTCCTTTAGCTATTTGCTTTTGCTGAGCCTTAACAGCTTCGTCCTTTTTTGCAATTTCACTTCTGAACAGATCAGGATCCATGAATACCTTATAAACTGTTGCGCTTTGTGCAAGAATAACTCCGTTTGTATCATATATTGCACCACGATTTGCAGAAATAGTTATTGCACCAAAATGGTCGGCATTAGCTTTTTCCTGATAAAACTTATTATCAAGAACAGACACCTTAAATAGGTTTATACTAATTGCTGTTACAAGAAATATAATCACAGCTAAAAGCCCTCGTGTTGTTCTTTTTTTCATTTGAACTGTAGGTTTATCAGCCATAAAAAACCTCCAAAACATCTTATATAAAAGAAAGCAGGGATAAATCATCATTCCCTGCCTTGGCGAATGGTATATTTACTTTTATAATTAAATGCACAATAAGATTATACCCTTAATTATAACAATAAACACATTCAATTACTTATCACCGATAAACGGCACAGATAATAAAATATTTAAAATGGAATCAACGGCACACAAATACTTGCAGACGTATTCTCTGTGCCGAAGCTCCGTTCCGTACACCCGTTTTTAATCTCCGTTTATTATTCGGACAGCCGTATTTTTATCTTTACTGTCACTTTTATTTAATAATATTGCTTTACCCGAAAATATATTCCACAAGACTGTCAAATTTATCTTTTATTTTGGTCAGTATGCTTTTTTCTTCTTCGGGGATTTCTACTACATCGTCAGTTTGTGTTTCAACATACTCAATCTGAGAATTATCAAGCTTCTGCAAACCAAGAACCTTTACAGCATATTCCTCAACGTTTTTAAGAGTCATCTTACTTTCAAGTTCAGACTGCAACCGGACATTCTCACTTTGTACACTTTCAAGCTGTTGTTCAGCATTTGAAATCTGACGGTAAATCTTGCTTGTTTCCACCTTGCCAGAAATGACAACGAAACAAATTGAAAACACAGAAAGTGCAAGAAGGAACACCTTTGAAGCTGAGCCTCTTTTTGGAGGAGTCGTTTTCATGGTGATGTTAGATGCCCGTCTGTTTTCCGGTTTTTCCTCAGGGGGCTGAGGTATTCTGACCGGTTCATTATAGCGATAATCTCTATTAGAGCGATGAGCATTATTATGCTGCATATATTCAAAAGCTGAATTATCTGCTGCCATAACAAAGCACCTATCTCCTTTCTATAATTCTTAGCTTAGCACTTCTGCTCCGGTTATTTTGTCCCAGTTCCTCCGCACAAGCCTCAATCGGCTTTTTGTTTACAAGCTTCCCTTCCGGTGTTCGACCGCAAACACATTGCGGAAAATCAGGAGGACAAATACACCCTTTGCACCAACCGGCAAAACGCTGTTTTACGATTCTGTCTTCAAGCGAATGAAATGTTATAACAGCAAGTCTTCCACCGGGTTTCAGGCTATAAAATGCTGCATCAAGGCCTTTTGATAAATGTTCAAATTCTCCATTAACAGCAATTCTAATAGCCTGAAACGTTTTTTTGCATGGATTCTTTTCCCGCTTAACTGCCGCTGGAACGCTTCTTTTTATTATTTCAGCAAGTTCAAACGTAGTTTTTACAGGAGCTTCCTGCCTTTTTGAAACGATTTCGGAGGCAATTCTCCTTGAAAACTTCTCTTCACCGTATTCAAAAATAATTTTTGCTAGTTCTTCATAGGTGTAGTTGTTTATAATATCATAAGCGCTTACACCTTCCTGACTCATTCTCATATCAAGCGGTGCATCATAATTGTATGAAAAACCTCGTTGTGGTGTATCAAGCTGGTGAGATGATACTCCAAGATCAAACAAAATGCCATCAACTTTATCTATGCTCAATGAATCAAGAACACAACGCATATCAGAATAATTACTTCTTATAACTCTTGCATTGTAATTTGCAAGACGCTGCGAAGCAACTTCAACTGCATCAGGATCCCTGTCCAAAGCAATAAGCAGACCGCCTTTTGTAAGCTTTTCAGCAATTTCTTTTGAATGCCCAGCCCCTCCGGCAGTACCATCGACATAAATGCCATCAGGTTTTACGGAAAGACCGTCAACGCTTTCTCTGAGTAAAACGGAAACATGAGAAAACTCCATATAATAATCTCCTTAGATACCAAGCTGCTGCATTGCAGCAAGCATTTTTTTCATATCCATATTATTCTGCTGGTCATCCCAAAGCTCTTTATCCCATATTTCAGCTTTGTCATCAAGACCAATGATAACAACATCCTTATTAAGATTTGCGAAAGTACGCAGATCCGCTGGAATAAGAACTCTGCCCTGCTTATCAGGTATCAATTCGCCTGCACCGGAAAAAAGCCATCTTTTTATATCAAGACCACCCATTGAATCCGGTAAAGCAGCGACCTTTGCAGCGAGTTTTTCCCACTCGTCTTTTGAATAAATAGTCAGACACTTCTGGTTAATGCTTTTGGTAACATAAAATTCTCCTCCAAGAATATCTCTGAGTTTAGTCGGAAAGCTCATACGACCCTTAGCGTCTATATTATGATGATATGTACCCATAAGAGCTGCTAAAGCCAATTCCGACACCACCTTTTCGACATATTGGGATTAGTTCACCATCAAAATGACTTTTTCACATCATTTCCCCACACTTCACCACCGTGCACATATTATTATAATACAATTACAAAAAAACGTCAAGTTTAATTAGCAAAGTATGAAAATAATTTTAGACAAATTTAATGCAACTTTTTTATTTAAGATGCACAAAGCAGCCTGTTTTCTTTAAACAAGCTGCTCAAAACGAAAAATATTTATTTGTACAAAATATACGCAAAAGAGGATGGAACTAAATTCACATCCTCTTTTAATAATCAATTATTCATTGATTGCAGTTACAACGCCTGAACCTACTGTACGTCCGCCTTCACGGATAGCGAAACGAAGTCCCTCTTCAATAGCAATTGGTGTAATAAGTTCAACGTTCATTTCAACGTTATCACCAGGAGTACACATTTCAACGCCATCTGGAAGTGTTACGATACCTGTAACGTCAGTTGTTCTGAAATAGAACTGTGGTCTGTAGTTTGTGAAGAATGGAGTATGACGACCGCCTTCTTCCTTCTTCAGTACATAAACCTGACCCTTAAACTTTGTATGTGGGTGAATTGAACCTGGCTGGCAAAGAACCTGTCCTCTTTCAACCTGATCTCTTGTTACACCACGGAGAAGAGCACCGATATTATCACCTGCTTCTGCGCAGTCAAGAGTCTTTCTGAACATTTCGATACCAGTAACAACAGTCTTATCCTTTTCATTCTTAAGACCAACGATTTCAACTTCATCGCCAACCTTAAGCTGACCTCTTTCAACTCTACCTGTAACAACAGTACCACGACCAGAAATAGTCATAGTATCTTCGATAGGCATAAGGAAAGGAAGGTCTGACTTACGTTCTGGAGTTGGAATGTATTCATCAACAGCATCCATAAGATCAAGAATCGGCTTGTAAGCAGGATCACTGATATCATCTGGTGCATTAAGAGCAGCAAGAGCTGAACCCTTGATAATTGGTGTATCATCACCAGGGAATTCGTACTCATCAAGAGTAGCTCTGATGTCCATTTCAACGAGCTCAAGAAGCTCTGGATCATCAACCTGGTCAGCCTTGTTCATAAATACAACAATGTATGGAACGCCAACCTGACGTGCAAGAAGCAGATGTTCCTTTGTCTGAGCCATAGGACCATCAGAAGAAGCAACAACAAGAATAGCACCGTCCATCTGAGCAGCACCAGTGATCATGTTCTTAACATAGTCAGCATGTCCTGGGCAGTCAACGTGAGCATAATGACGCTTATCTGTTTCATATTCAACGTGTGCAGTATTAATTGTAATACCACGCTCTCTCTCTTCCGGAGCCTTATCGATCATATCATAAGCCTCATACTGTGCCTGACCCTTAAGAGCAAGAGTCTTTGTGATTGCAGCAGTAAGAGTTGTCTTACCATGGTCAACGTGTCCAATTGTACCAATGTTAACATGTGGTTTGGTTCTTTCAAATTTAGCCTTTGCCATTGGAAAAAATCCTCCTTAAATTAAATTAGCTTCCTACTGAATATAATTTTAACACATATTCAGTAGGATTGCAAGTGTTTTTTTGAAAAATTATATGAGATAAAGCTAAAAAATTATGAATTAGCCTTATTCCTTGTTGTCATAATTTTCTCAGCAATATTCTTTGGAACTTCAAGATAGCTATGTGGTTCCATAGAGTACTGACCACGTCCCTGTGTATTGGAACGAAGATCATTTGAATAGCCGAACATTTCTGAAAGCGGTACAAGCGCATCAACCTGAACAGCACCTGGTCTTGTTTCCTGACCCTGAATCTGTCCACGACGTGAACTTAAGTCACCAATAACTGTACCTGTGTAATCATCAGGAACAATAACAGAAACTTTCATAATAGGTTCCATAAGAACTGGCTGCGCCTTTTTCATAGCTTCCTTAAACGCCATAGAACCAGCGATCTGGAATGCCATTTCTGAAGAGTCAACTTCGTGATATGAACCGTCATAAAGCTCAACGCAAACGTCAACAACTTCATAACCTGCAAGAATACCAGCCTTCATAGCGCCCTGAATACCCTTGTCAACAGCAGGAATGTATTCCTTCGGAATAGCACCACCGACGATAGAGTTTTTAAACTCATAGCCCTTGCCTGACTCGTTAGGTGAAACTCTAATCTTAACGTGACCATACTGACCTTTACCACCTGACTGTCTTGCGTACTTGTGGTCAACATCAGCATTGCCCTTAATAGTTTCTTTATATGAAACCTGAGGTGCGCCTACATTAGCTTCAACCTTAAACTCTCTGAGAAGTCTGTCAACGATTATTTCAAGGTGAAGTTCGCCCATTCCGGCAATAATAGTTTGACCAGTTTCTTCATCAGTATAAGTTCTGAATGTTGGATCCTCTTCAGCAAGCTTTGCAAGAGCGATACCCATCTTTTCCTGACCAGCTTTTGTCTTTGGTTCAATAGCAAGCTGAATAACAGGTTCAGGGAATTCCATGGATTCAAGAATAACCGGATTCTTTTCGTCACAGAGTGTATCACCTGTAGTTGTATTTTTCAAGCCAACAGCTGCTGCGATATCACCTGCATAAACAGTTTCGATATCTTTTCTGTGATTTGAATGCATCTGAAGAATACGTCCAAGTCTTTCTTTGTTATCCTTTGTGGCGTTCAATACAGTTGAACCTGCATTAACCGTACCTGAATAAACTCTAAAGAAACAAAGTTTTCCAACGAATGGGTCTGTTGCAATTTTAAATGCAAGAGCTGAGAATGGCTCTTCATCTGAAGAATGTCTTACGCATTCTTCGTCTGTATCAGGATTAATACCCTTAATAGCCGGAACGTCAAGTGGTGATGGCATATAATCAACAATAGCATCAAGAAGCTTCTGAACACCTTTGTTTTTATATGAAGTACCACATGTTACAGGAACCATTTCATTAGCAATAGTTGCTTTTCTGATAGCAGCCTTCACTTCATCGATTGTAAGTTCTTCACCTGCAAAATATTTTTCCATCAGTGCATCATCCTGTTCAGCAACTGATTCCATAAGTGCATCATGATACTCCTGTGCTTTTTCAACCATATCAGCTGGAATATCCTCTACCCTGATATCCTTTCCAAGATCATCATAGTAAACATATGCCTTCATTTCAAGAAGGTCAATAATTCCCTTGAATGTTTCTTCGGCACCAATCGGCAACTGAATCGGAACAGCATTACAATGAAGTCTGCTCTTCATCATATCAACAACCCTGTAGAAGTCAGCGCCCATGATATCCATCTTATTTACATAAGCCATTCTTGGAACTTTATATTCATCAGCCTGTCTCCATACGGTTTCAGACTGTGGCTCAACGCCGCCCTTTGCACACAATACAGTTACAGAGCCGTCAAGTACTCTGAGTGAACGTTCAACTTCAACAGTAAAGTCAACGTGTCCCGGTGTATCAATAATGTTGAGTCTGTGGCCTGCCCAGTATGCAGTAGTAGCAGCAGAAGTAATTGTAATACCTCTTTCCTGTTCCTGCTCCATCCAGTCCATTGTAGCAGCACCTTCATGAGTTTCACCTATTTTATGGTTAATACCGGTATAAAACAGGATACGCTCTGTTGTTGTGGTTTTACCTGCATCAATGTGAGCCATTATACCTATATTTCGTGTATGT
>CAKSJL010000086.1 GCA_934463345.1 uncultured Oscillospiraceae bacterium
CTTATATACAGCGTAGTTCGTGCCATTATGGGCGGATATCTGCCGTATATTTTTCTGTTCATTCTCTCGGGCGTAATTGCGGAACTGCTTCTATGGAAAACTAGTTATGGAAATGGAAAGACTTTGACCGTAAGCTACATCATCAATCAGATTTTCGCCGCTTTTGGCAGTACAATTATTCCGTATGGAATCGCTGCAAAGGCAATGGCTGACCAGGCGGTAAACGATGGACGTCAGGACAATATTCTTGCTGCATCGAAGATTCTCCAGTCATGGTGGTCAGCTGCACTGGTCGTTGGTATTATCGTTGCCGCTTTTATCGGTGCAACGATAGGCAGGAGAATTGTTAAAAAGCACCTTGCCGCATAATCTGCATTTCCGGAGGAAAAATTTATGAACAAAACCAATAAATCAAAACGTTCCGCCTCTTCATGGCTGATGGAGCTTGCGAATGGCAGACGGTGCGAATATGCCCTTAGCGTTCTTGCGGCGCTTCTTGGTGTTGCATGTTCTCTTGTACCGTATTTTATTATTATAAAAATCATTGCTTCATTGGTAAATGAAACGGCTGAACTTTCACAGTGTCTGACACTCTGCATATGGATGGCGGTTTTTTGGATTTTGCGCTATGTGCTGCACAGTATTTCCACAACGCTATCGCATCACGCAACATTTCATGTCCTTGCCAACACCCGTATCCGGCTTCTTGACAAGCTTGCGGCACTGCCGCTTGGCACAGTGCTTGACCGCTCATCCGGTTCTTATAAAAATATCATTGTTGAGCGTGTAGACTCAATCGAAACGACACTTGCTCATTTACTGCCCGAAATGATTTCCAACATCGCTGGCTCTCTGGCAGTATTGGCACTTATATTCACGATAGACTGGCGTATGGGACTTTCCATGTTTATAGTTCTGCCACTTGGTATTCTCTGCTTTATGTCTATGTTCAGCGGATACAATGAAAAGTTTCAGCGTACCATCACAGCGACAAAGACACTTAACGACACAGCAGTTGAATACATCGGCGGTATTGAGGTCATAAAAGCGTTTGGTCAGTCAAAAACCAGCTATGCAAAATTTGTATCAGCTGCTAAAGAGGGTGCGGACTGCTTTATCGAATGGATGCGTGGCAGTCTGTTCGGGCAGGTTGCCGGAATGGCGATTTTTTCCTCGACACTGCTTGGTATTCTGCCGGTGGGATGCCTGCTTTATATGCATGGCTCCTTGACTGCGGAGAACTTCCTGACTGTCATAGTCCTGTCCTTTGGCGTTATGCAGCCGCTGATTACTGCTTTTTCTTACACAGATGACATTGCACAGGTGACGACTATAGTTGACGAGGTAGCAGATGTACTTTCCGGAGAAGAGTTGCACCGACCGGAGAAAGCTGTAAAACTTCCTGCTGATAATTCAATTGAATTAAAAAATGTTCGTTTTGCATACCATGACAAGGAAATTTTTCATGGTATAGATTTACGCATAAAGCAAGGTACAGTCAATGCACTTGTAGGACCGTCCGGAAGCGGCAAATCCACCATTGCACGTCTGATTGCTTCTCTCTGGGATGTAAAGAATGGTTCAGTACTGCTCGGAGGTGTGGATATCCGCACTCTGCCGCTGAAAGACTGTACTGATCGTATTGCCTACGTTTCTCAGGAAAACTATCTCTTTGACCTTTCAGTTATGGATAATATCCGTATGGGCAGAAAAGGTGCAAGCAACGAGGAAGTCATTGCTGCTGCCAAAGCCTGTGGATGTCATGATTTCATTATGAGTTTGGAGAACGGCTATCAGACTGTTTGCGGTGCATCCGGCGGACACCTTTCCGGAGGAGAACGTCAGCGAATTTCCATTGCTCGTGCCATGCTGAAGGATGCGCCGATCGTTATTCTTGATGAAGCAACCTCTTATACTGACCCTGAAAATGAAGCAGTTATCCAGTCCGCACTGGCACAGCTTGTAAGGGGTAAAACAGTGCTTGTCATTGCGCATCGTCTTTCAACAATTGCGGATGCCGATCAGATCATTGTCGTTAATCAGGGACGGATCGAAGCTGCCGGTACGCAGAATGAGCTTCTTAAAGGCTGTCCGCTGTATAAAAGTATGTGGGATGCCCATATAAGTGTAAAAGACGATGAGGAGGTGGCATAATGTTCCGTACATTGAAAAAATTCTTCACTTTCTGCGGCAGTGAAAATCGTAAGCTATTTATCATTTCCATCTGGCTCGGAGTAATCAGCGCTGTTTGCTCTGCAATGCGTATCCCTGCTGCTGCCATTGTCATTCGGGCGCTTTTGGAAAATGATGTCACGATGACGACGCTCTGGACAAGTCTTGGCGTAATTGTCGTTTCACTGGTTGTTACCATTGCCATTAACATGAAAGCTACAATGCTACAGACCCGGGCTGGCTATCGTACCTGTGCAGACAAGCGAATTGAGATTGCAGAACACCTGCGCTATCTTCCAATGGGTTGGTTCAATAAGAATAGTCTTGGTGAGGTTGCGAGCGTTACGACCAACACGATGGAAAATATGGCTAACGTTGCTACGAGAGTAGTTATGGTAACTACACGAGGATTTTTAACCTCTGGTATCATTGCAGTTATGATGTTTGTTTTTGACTGGAGAATGGGAATTATCACGCTTGCGGGGCTTCTCATTTTCTTTGCTGTAAATGCGGCAATGCAGCACAAGGAGCAATCGCTTGCCCAGCAAAAATTCAACGCTGACGAGCGTCTTGTTTCAAAAGTTCTTGAATATGTACAGGGAATCGCCGAGGTCAAGAATTTCGATTTGACCAGCGATTCCACAACACAGGTACACGATGCTGTGGAAAAAGCACGAACCGCATCTTTCGGCATGGAGATTCCATCAGTTCTCTATATGCTGGCACAGCTTGTCATCAATAAGCTTACCGGAGTTGCCGTCTGCACTGCTGCTATACTTTTTTATTTCGGCGGAACGATGGCTCTGTCTGACTGCCTTTTAATGCTCATCTGCTCATTTATCCTCTTTGAACAGCTGGATTCCGCAGGCAGCTTTTCTTCGCTCTTTCGTTCAATCGACATCGGCGTGGACAAGGCAAATTACATACTGAACGTAGAACCTATGGACATAGACGGTGAGGAGCTTACGCTGGCACATGAGGACATCTGCCTGAATCATGTGAATTTTTCCTATGACAGCAAACCTATTCTTAATGACGTGTCCCTGAGAATACCTGAAAAGACTACAGTTGCCATTGTTGGACCAAGCGGGTCAGGCAAAACAACTTTATGCAATCTCATGGCACGATTCTGGGACGTACAAAGCGGCAGCATAATGCTGGGAAATCATGACGTTCGTGAGTACAGCTATGACAGCCTTATCAGCAACTTTTCATTTGTTTTCCAGCGAACCTATCTCTTTTCGGACACGATAGCCAACAATATTCGTTTTGGAAAACCGGATGCATCTATGGAAGAGGTAAAAGCTGCTGCAAAGAAAGCCCGGTGTTATGACTTTATTGCGGCACTGCCGGACGGATTTGATACAGTGATAGGCGAGGGGGGCGCAACTCTTTCCGGAGGAGAACGTCAGAGAATTTCCATTGCCCGTGCCATTATGAAGGATGCGCCTGTTATTATTCTTGATGAGGCAACAGCAAATGTTGACCCTGAAAATGAAAAGGAGCTTATGGAGGCAGTTGGCGAACTAACGCACGACAAAACTGTCATCATGATCGCTCACCGCTTGAAAACTGTGAGAAATGCCGATTGCATATTTGTTGTGGATCATGGCGAGATCGTACAACGGGGTACGCATGACGAGCTTATAGCCATTGATGGACTTTACCGACGTTTTGTGATTGAACGCAGACAAGCCGCAGGCTGGAAGGTCTGATATATAAAAAAGGACATGATCAACTTAAATCATGTCCTTTTTAATTTGTTATTATAATCAGGATGGATAAACAATTTTAATACCAGTATAGTACTCATAAATAAAAGAGCATAGCTGTAAAAACTTTGGTTCGTAGTCCTCATAGTTTTTTAATACCCAGTAAACGTATTCAAAAACGCTGAAACGGAGATAGCATTCTGTTCCATCTTCATATTTCATGGTTATTTCTGTAACCTTGTCGTAATCCATCGGGGCAACGTTGCGAAGCTTCAATACCTTAAAGTTGTTTCCATCAATTATAACGTCTTCAACATCAATTTTGTCTTTGTCCTTGCCAGTAAGGTCGAATTTCACATCATCGGTAAAATAATGGCAAACAGTTATATCGCTATCCAGAATCAGAGTCGAGCCGATATAATGCTGAGAATCTGTTGCATTTTTAATTTCACCCATTATTTTCTCAATATCGGCAATAGCATCCATCTTGAAACCGCCTGTATCAGTTACCACAGCATTTACATAATCTTCATTCCATATAGAGGCATAAGTAGCACATGGACATTCAGTATTATAATTGAAATAATTCATTGCAGCAAATGCGACCATGTAATAACAAGGGTTATTAAAACATCCAGAACCGATATTTGTTGATGTTATTTTTTCTTCATTTACATAAATTTCAAAATCATCGCCAAATTCCTTGAATGGAACATTGTACTTAACCTTGTAATTTGAAATGCTGCCATCTGTTGGCTCAATCTTCTGAACATCTAAGTTTGTATGTTCTATCGTCCGCTTATCCGAATAGTTGGTTATTTGTTTAATAGTAAACTTCGGGTTGGAAATCGATTCCGGGCAGTAAAGATATATCCAGAAATCTCCGCCGCCGTCTTTATTGCATTCAAACTGCATTTTTTCATATACTGGTTCATTTAATGGCTCAGCTAAAACTATTGGTTCGCTGTCAGCTACACGTTCAATGTACCCGGTTTTACCGCTAATAAATGTGCTTTGTTCAGTTCCGCCTTTTGAATCATAGCATGTTCCGCCTGTTAAAAAATGACCAGATTCGGAAGTTATGCAGTTTGCAGCAGAAAGTCCGGGAAGAATCATTGTCAGCTTGCTTCCTTTATGCAGATTCAACGCACCACTATTATTTCTTATTTTAATTGTTGCTTCTGAATTAAAATTCAAGGTCACATCTGCATTATGTAGATCAAGATCTGAATAAATTCTAACTTCACCATCCGCATTATTTATTATTTCAAGGGAAGAATCCTCATCGCCATCTATTTCAATACTTTTAGCTCTCATAAAAGAACATATCCACTTCGGAATCGTATTTTCTGTAGCTGTACATGTTATTTTGTTTGTTCCCTTTAGTTTAATTTTTGCGGTGTCCTCAATTACATTATTATAATTATATACATGTAAAAATTCAGGACTTTCGGTTACAATATCTGCATTGTTGAAAACTATTACATCATTGTCTGAATCATAGTAAACAGGATCGTTAGTTCCTCCTATTCCCTCGAATTTTTCTGTACGACCCATAATGCCATTGTAACTAGCTTCGCTACTTCCGGCTTTTGCGCCTTTATAAAAATTTTTGGAGTCTGTATCAAAAACTATGCAGTTTTTTATGTTTAAGGTTTTGCTTTCCTCCGCCGTTACAGAAAAAGCCGGGGCGTTTGAGATGGTTTTAGCTCCCCAGAACGGAACGGACGAGAGCGTTAAAGCCGCAGCAAGAACTCCGGCGAGAGATTTTTTAAGATTAATTATCATAGGTTCTCCTTTAGTATAAAGTTTTTTGGTTATTGATTTATTATAACATATAATGAGGAAAATTGCAAGGGGGAAAACAGGGCGATTTTAGTGTTGTTATTTAAACGAAATATCTTGTAATTTTAATTGAAATATGGTATAATATATATAAAATTGTGAAATGTTGCTTAAGAGGTGAGAACGTGAAACCAATTATATTTATAGATACCGAAATCAGTGAAACAGATAATAAGGCGTACGATTTCGGAGCGGTGAATGAAAAAGGGGAGAAACTACATACAGGTTCTTTTAGTGAATTTCATAACTTTATTTCTGATGCAAAATATCTTTGCGGTCATAATATTATTAACCATGATTCAAAGTATATTGAAGCACCTGACAATGTGACGTATATTGACACTCTTTATATTTCACCTCTTATGTTTCCGAACAAACCGTATCACAAACTTCTTAAAGATGATAAACTCTGCACAGATGTATTTAATAATCCTTTAAATGATTCTATAAAAGCTATAACTCTCTTTTATGATGAAATAAGTGCTTTTCAAAATCTTGATGACAGGTTGAAACGTATATACTATATGCTTTTGAAAGATAGTCAATACTTTTCGGGTTTTTTTTCGTATATTGATTATTCGGCTGATGGTGAACCTGTAACAATGATTTCAAAATATTTTTCTGATAAGATATGCGAAAATGCTTCTCTGGATAAATTTGTTTCCGATTATCCAGTTGAACTTGCCTACTGTCTTGCACTGATATCAGCAACCGAGAAACATTCCCTTATCCCGGCGTGGGTTCTTATGAATTATCCATGGGTTGAAACGATACTTAAAGCTTTAAGAAATACATCCTGTGGTAAATGTGATTACTGTAAAACTGAACTCAATCCAAAAAGATATCTCAGCAGATATTTCGGATATAACAATTTTCTTAAATATAATGATGAGCCACTCCAGGAAGATGCTGTAAATGCGGCAGTTGAGCATAAATCGTTGCTTGCAGTATTTCCGACTGGCGGAGGTAAATCTCTTACGTTTCAGGTACCTGCACTTATGGCAGGAGAAACTCGGAGAGCACTTACAGTAGTTATCTCTCCATTGCAGTCATTAATGAAAGATCAGGTTGATAACCTTGAAAGAAGAAGTATAGCTGATGCAGTTACAATAAACGGTTTGCTGAGTCCTCTGGAAAAAGCTGAGGCAATAGAAAGAGTTGAGTCTGGAATAGCATCAATTCTTTATATATCACCTGAATCACTGCGCTCTGTAACAATAGAAAGACTTCTTCTTTGCCGTCATATTGACCGTTTTGTAATTGATGAGGCACACTGCTTTTCTGCATGGGGTCAGGACTTTCGTGTAGATTATCTGTATATCGGCGAATTTATCCGAGAATTGCAGGAGAAA
>CAKSJL010000087.1 GCA_934463345.1 uncultured Oscillospiraceae bacterium
AGATAATACTTTCCGTCTCTGTACCATTCACTGCTTGCCGCATCAATTGCAATCTTAACAGCATCAGTATTATAGCCCGCCTTTTCAATTGCTTCGATTATGCATTCGATCGCTTCTTCCTCTGATGAAAGATCCGGAGCAAAGCCGCCCTCATCCCCGACCGCAGTCGAAAGTCCCTTTCTTTTGAGTACATTTTTAAGGCTGTGGTAAACCTCTGTACCCATTCTGAGCGATTCAGCAAATGTCGGTGCACCGACCGGCATAATCATAAACTCCTGAATATCTATATTATTCGCTGCATGAACACCGCCGTTTAAAATGTTCATAAGCGGAACCGGCATAACTGACGCCGAAGTTCCCCCAATATATCTGTAAAGCGGCATTCTGTAATGCGAAGCTGCTGCTCTGGCAAGCGCAATAGAAACTGAAAGTATTGCATTTGCACCAAGTCTCCCCTTATTCTCAGTTCCGTCGAGCTTTATCATAAGATTGTCGATTCTTCCCTGATCAATAGTATTTGCGGCAGTAACAGCCTTACATATTTCCATGTTTACATTTTCAACTGCCTTTGTAACGCCCTTGCCGAAATATCTTCCCTCGTCGCCGTCACGAAGCTCCATAGCTTCATTTATGCCGGTTGAGGCGCCTGACGGAACGCCAGCTATACCAACAGAACCGTCTGACAACATAACCTCTGCCCTTACAGTAGGATTGCCTCTTGAATCAAGTATCTCATAACCTCTGACTTTTTCAATTTTTATTCCCATATTTTCCTCCTTTTAAGCGCATGTATACGGTGCAAGTGAAAGACGTATAAAATATCCCTGAGGATGACTGCAAACCGGACATGCCTTTGGCGCTTCTGAGCTTTTATGAATATAACCGCAGTTAAGGCACATCCACTCTTCCTCAGCGTCTGCAACAAAAAGTCTGTTCTGTTCAAGAAGCTCTTTAAACATACTGAATCTCTCACCATGTGTCTTTTCAATTTTCGCAATATCGTTGAACTTCATGCCAATTTGCTGAAAACCTTCTTTTGCAGCAATTTTTGCAAAATCAGGATAAACCGGATCAAATTCCTCGAATTCATTATGCTGTGCGGCACGAAGATATTCAAGAGTTGTTGAGTAAATATCAACAGGATATCCGCCGTCGATCTTGATGTTTTTTCCCGTCATCTCTTTAAGAAAGTCATAAAAAACTTTAGCATGCGCCTGTTCCTGATTCGCAGTAAACTTGAAAATCATCTCTATTACAGGAAGATTTTCTTTTTTTGCCTGTTGAGCAGCAAAATCATATCTGTTTCTCGCCTGGCTTTCACCGGCAAATGCTTTCATAAGATTTGCCTCTGTCTGACTTCCGGATAAATTCATAGTGTACCTCCAAAATTTTATTCCTGCTTTATTATTCCGGAAAATCATAGAATTATTCAAAAATAAGATGCAATAAATTAGAGCGTGTTTACATAAAAATGAAATGCACGTCTTTTCGACAATCTTTTCAGAATTGTTGAGAACATAAAAAAAGCAATACTGCGTAATGCGGTATTGCCATTTTATTATTAGATTTACTCCGACGGAGGCATGTCTATATCCAGTATATCGAAGGTTTTGTTGAGCCTTTCTATGTCACAGTCGTAATAAAGATCCTCAACACGAATATCGTAAACCCTGAGTATCGCAGAAGCGGCATAGTTATCTCTTCCGCTTTCAAACGGCGACTCAAGCTTTCCAGTTTCCCATCTTTTAAGGACGGTCATAGGAAGTCCCATTCTTTCAGATGCCTCAACCAGAGTCAGCCCACGCTTTTTTCGTATGCTGATAAGTTTGTTCAGATCAATTCTCATTTCTTCTCCTCTTGATAAAAAAATTAATATATCACTTATCCTATTATATATCATATTTGGTATAAAGTCAACATTTTTGGTACTAGTTCATAAAAAATTTACAAATGTAGTGCTTTATTGACAATAAACTATTTCATCAGCTGAGAAGAATTAGGACATGTTCAGTATTTTAATTACATAATATCATTTTTTAGCGTTTGCAAGCATGAGTTTTATTCTGTTTTCCTGGTTTACCTTTGTAGCGCCTGGGTCATAGTCGATCGCAACAATATTTGCGTCTGGATATGCTTCCTTGATAACTCTTGACATACCCTTTGCAACTATATGATTCGGCAGACATCCGAAAGGCTGAGTACAGATTATATTTTCTGTGCCTGTTTCAGCCAGTGCAGCCATTTCAGCCGGTATAAGCCAACCCTCGCCCATATTTACGCCAAGGCTCATGTATTTGTCAGCAAGCTTCTTAATATGCTCGAAATCGTGCGGAGCTTCAAAAACGCCATGCTCATTTATAACCTTTATTATCCCCTTCTGGATCTTGTGTATAAAACTGTAGCCAATCTTGCTTACAAGAATTTTCTGATTGCTGAACTGATAAAGCTTACTGTCAGCAACAGATCCGGCAAGACAGTACATTACAAACTCCATTAGCGCCGGAACTATCGGTTCACAGCCCTCTGAAAGCAGAAATTCTTCAAGATGATTATTTGCAAGCGGAGAATATTTAACATAAATTTCCCCTACAATACCAACTCTTATTTTCTTTTCACTGCTTCTCTTAATTTTGGCAAAATCATCAAGTATAAGCCGACAGTATTTTTTGTACTTTAAAAATTCCCTTTTGTCAAATACAGTTGAAAGCTTCTGCTGCCACTTTTCCCTTGTTTTCTCGCTGTCACCGCTGTTTAGCTCATAAGGCTTACACTGGTTATAGAGCGACATCAGCAGATCGCCGTAAAATACAGCATAAACAACCTTTACAAGCATGGGAAGCGTCAGAGAAAGTCCTGTACCCTTTTCAAGACCGCTTAAATTCAGGGATATTACAGGAACCTGCGGAAATTCCTTTTTAAGCGCCTTTCTCAGCAGGTGAATATAGTTTGAAGCACGACATCCACCGCCTGTCTGCGTCAGCATGAGCGCAGTCTTATTTACGTCATACTTACCGCTTTTGAGAGCATTTATAAACTGACCGATAACAAGCAGCGCAGGGTAGCAGGTATCGTTATGAACGTTTTTCAATCCCTCGTCAACGACTTCTCTTGTAGATGTCTGAAGAAGTACGATATTATAGCCGTACTTTTTCAGAATATTTATTATAAGCTTGAAATGAACAGGGAGCATATCAGGAATCAGGATCGTATAGTCCTTTTTCATTTCATCTCTAAAAACAGGGTAATCCATTATCTAAACTCCTTATTCTATCTTTCATCCATTGCTGCAACAAGGCTTCTGAGTCTTATTTTTGCAGCTCCCAGATTGTTGATCTCATCAATTTTGAGCTGAGTATAAAGCTTTCCATTAGATTCAAGTATCTCTCGAACCTCGTCAGTTGTTATGGCATCAATGCCGCATCCGAATGAAACCAACTGAACAAGCTGCATATCCGGCTGTGTTGTAACGTACTGTGCTGCTCTGTAAAGTCTTGCATGATAGCTCCATTGGTTGAGAACATGCGGATGAGGATAATGCCCATACTGGAAAACGGCATCCTCTGAAACAACAGCCATGCCAAGACTTGTTATAAGCTTGTGTATACCATGATTTATTTCCTTGTCAATATGATAAGGACGTCCTGCAAGAACAATTATTTTCTGACCATTCTGACGCGCTTTTGCTATTATCTGTTCACCTCTGTTATATACCTCATTTCTGAAATCAGCAAGTGCAGCATAGGCTTTTTTCACTGCCGTTTTTACCTGTGACTTTTTAACGCCATAGGATGACAGAACATCCGACATAACTGAAATAACATTTTTTTCTCTGTTGAGGTCAACATACGGATGAATAAAGTTTTTACTGCCAAGCCTGCTGTTGTTTGCTTTCAGAAGCTCCGGATAATATGCGACTACCGGACAGTTGAAATGGTTATCACTTTCGCCCTCGTCAATATTGTAGCTCATGCATGGATAGAAAATAAAATCAACATTCTTCTCAAGGAGTGATTCAATATGACCATGTACAAGCTTCGCAGGATAACATACTGTATCTGACGGTATCGTGTGCTGACCCTTGTAATAGGTATCCCTTGAGCTTTCCTCAGATATAACCGTTTCAAAATCAAGCTCGTCAAAGAAGGCTTTCCAGAACGGCAGAAGCTCATAGAAATTAAGCGCAAGCGGAATTCCTACTCTTGCTTTTTTGCCATGGCCTTCCTTGCAAAGATCCAGCAAATAGTTATACTTAAATTCATAAAGACTTTCGTCGCCGCTGGAATGCGCTTTTCCTGCGCCTTTTTCACATTTATTGCCTGAAATAAATTTTCTTCCATGCCCGAAATTTATAATATTAAGACTGCATTTTCCTGTACATCCGCCGCACTGTACTGATTTTGATGTATAACTGAAATTCTGAAGCTCTTCCGGCGAAATAATGTCAGAGCTTCCCTTCGATTTTTCCTTTGCGTAAAGTGCAGCGCCGAATGCACCCATAAGTCCAGATATTGCCGGTCTTATGACATTTCTGCCCATTTCCTTTTCAAATGCTCTTAAAACAGCATCGTTTAAGAATGTACCGCCCTGAGCTACAATATTTTTACCAAGCTCGTCAGGAGATTTTGCACGAATGACCTTGTATATTGCATTTTTTATAATTGAAGATGAAAGACCGGCAGATATATCCTCAACTGAAGCGCCGTCTTTCTGTGCCTGCTTTACACTGCTGTTCATGAACACAGTACAGCGTGAGCCGAGGTCAACAGGATGCTTTGCCATAATACCAAGCTGTGCAAAATCAGCAATGTCGTATCCCAGAGCAAGCGCAAATGTCTGTATAAATGAACCGCAGCCGGATGAACATGCCTCATTCAGCATTATGCTGTCAATGCTGTGATTCTTGATCTTGAAGCACTTTATATCCTGACCGCCGATATCTATGATAAAATCAACGTCAGGGCAAAAGTATGAAGCCGCCTTGAAATGTGCAACCGTTTCAACAATTCCGAAATCAATTGACAGTCCGGCTTTTATAAGATCCTCACCGTATCCGGTAACTGCTGAACCTTTTATCGTTATGCCGCTTCCAAGCTGACTGTATATCTCTTTAAGCTTTGATGTGATCTTGTCAAGCGGCTGTCCCTGATTTGAGGAGTAGTGCTGATAAAGCAGTCTGCCGTCATCTGTTATAAGAACCAGCTTTGTTGTAGTCGAGCCTGCATCGATACCAAGATATGCATCGCCTTTATATGTATGAATATCAGCATATTTAAGATCATGCTGTTTATGTCTTTGTATAAAATCCTCGTATTCCTGTTTTGAAGCAAAAAGCGGCTCGCCCGTTACAACTCCCCCGGAAGCCTTCGCATTATTTATTTTGTCAAGAAGCCTGTCTATGGTGATTTCTTCCTTGCCGTTTGATGCAAACAGTGCGCATCCAAGGGCAACAAAAACCGGAGCTTCCTTCGGGAACAACGCAGTTTTGCCCTCTTCAAGTCCAAGAGTGTCAATAAAAGCCTTTCTGAGTCCTTTCAGGAATGAAAGAGGCCCGCCCAGAAAGAGAACCTTTCCCTCTATAGTACGACCCTGCGCAAGGCCTGAAACGGTCTGATCCACAACCGCCTGAAAAATACTTGCACAGATATCCTTTCTTTCAGCTCCCTGATTAAGAAGCGGCTGAATATCCGATTTAGCAAATACACCGCAGCGTGAGGCAATAGGATAGACCTTCTGTGCCTCAAGAGCCATTTTGTCCATTTCCGGAACAGTAACTGCAAGAAGCGTTGCCATCTGGTCAATGAAAGCACCGGTACCTCCCGCACAGGAGCCGTTCATTCTCTGTTCAACGCCGCCGGTCATGAAAATGATTTTTGCGTCCTCACCGCCAAGCTCTATTACAGCGTCGATATCCGGAAAACGTTCCTTAACCGCTATAAATGCCGAATTGACCTCCTGAACAAACGGTATTTCAGCGCTGTTTGCAAGTCCTAGTCCGGCAGAACCTGTCATACAGACCCTGAAAGTATCATCCGGAAATTTTTCAGCAATAATCTCAAGCTGTTCCTTTACAGCTTCTCTGACTTTGGAAAAATGGCGCTGATATTCAGAGTATATAATATCCTTGCTGTCGTTTATAATAACTGTTTTGACTGTTGTTGAGCCAACGTCGATACCAAGAGAATAAATTGACATTTCTATGCTCCGTTCTAAAAAATTGTTTCTTTAAGCACCCGATTGCTGACGCAGAATAGCGCAGTCAAAGTGCGGCATTTTAGAGCTTGTTCAGTATCTTTTTATGTAGCGGATCTTCGAGCATAAAAAGATACTGAACAGACTCTTATATATTATATCACAAAACCAGACAAATGAAAAGAAAAAATATAATAACCTGTTCATAGGAAAGATGTGAGTATTTTTGAGCCGTACTTGCACATGATAAACTTTTTCAGCGCAGCATCCAGCGAAATTCACCGAAATGGATGCAGTTTATCCTATGAATACAGGTTCTGAATCTGCCTTAATCATTTTTTAAGAAATTTTTCAATCTCTGATATATCGCCTGTGGTTCTGATAAGTACATATCCTGTCTTTTTGCATACCTTGTTTATAAAATCGTCACGTTCCATTCTGTCCGGACGGTTGTGCGAGCTGTCATCAAGCTCTATCAGAAATTTTACTTCCATATTTTCAGGATTAACAAGTCCGAAATCTATATGCTTTGAGCTTATTCTTGAAAAAAATCTGCCGAATTCCCTTGTCTGCTCTGTATCGACCTCAATAAGATCAGCCAACCTGATTTTCGCAGTTATTCCAAGACCATAGCGGTCTGCAAGCGGTTTCAGTCTTTTATAAAAGAGCCATTCGTTTTTTGTAAGCAGATATTTACGACGGTAAGGAAGAAACCGGTTATTCTTATAGG
>CAKSJL010000088.1 GCA_934463345.1 uncultured Oscillospiraceae bacterium
TTCCTTTTCCTCCATTTTTTCTTTTCCTATTTTATTCCTTTGAGGTTGGAGTGTCAAGTTTTATTATACTACATCATACTATTTAGGATTAAAAGAAAAATCCTAATAAAAAATCAGAAGCTAAGCAACTTTCTGTATAGAAAGCTTCATAAAGAGTTTCAAGATTTTCTGTACAATATTCGATTTCTTTTGAGTAATTTTTTGCTGTAATTACTATGTTCTCGAAATTCGTATCCGGTTTACACTCTCCAAGATACGCAATTACCCATGTGCTTAATACAGCTAATTTCACTTTAGATAAGACTTCACCGTCAAATGTGCCTTTAAGGAAATATCTGTAAATAAAATATACTGCAATTCTTCGTAAGTATATTTCATGCTGGTTTTTATAACCTTTAAAACTGTCTGCAAATTTCATGCTATTATGAATAGACAGAATCCAGTTTTCATCCATAGGTTCAAGTTCAGTAAAAATATGAAGGATTGATTTTATATCCGGATAACGTGGAACCATAGTATTTTTCCATTCAGGAATCGTATAATCTTTATTATCAATGCGAAACTGCAATTCTTCCGCAAAGCAGAGAAGGCAGCCGATTGAATCTTTAAAGTCAGAATCTGTATGTAAATGATCAATAATAACCTGACGTGCATCATTAAGAAAATCGAAAAGTAATTCATCAGGATATTCACTCTCATCTTCTGATATAATTTCCTCAGTAAGAGAAAAATTCTCTGAGATAATCAGCCTTGCAGCAGCTTCGCAGCATAGACCTATTCCTCCTTCCTTAATGTTACCAAACCATTCGTAAAACCTTGGATGATTGGTACAAATCTGACACAAGCTATCTTCACCAAGTTTTGCATAAATATCGCAAAGATTTCTGCTGTTAAGGAATGGGCAGCGCTCTTTTTCGTTCAGGACAAAACTGCCGTCAGATATATTCTGTTTCAGACGTTTTCCAAAATCACCGTCAATGCTCATATATTTTTCAAGTGTAATATTATCTACATCAATTTCCCAGCCTATACAACAATTATCACTGCATTTATCTGCCAGACACTTGAATTTATTATAGTATGAAGGTGTACGAAAAACCATTTAAAATTCTCCATTCTGATTTAACATAAATATTGTATAGTTAAATAATAGCATAGATCTATTGAAAAAGTCAAGATGGGTTTCAGCGTCTGTTGACTCTATAATAATATTAAAATAGCTCTAAACATTTTCTGCTTTTACATTCGCAGAGTATTTTGGCTTTTTCAGCATTTCAAGAATCAGGTCCCAGAGACTTTCCAAAATTATCTCCATAAAAAAAGTGGGATTTTTTTATCAGTTTTATACAAAATTCGACAAATCACTTGATAAACAGGTGCATTTAATGCTATAATAATAGTGCCTGCTATTTTGTACTGCTTTCTAATCTTGTGCTTATTGCTTTGCATACAAATCCGGCAGGTATGCACAAAAAAAACCATAATACAGTAAACGGCAGACAGATCTGTCCGAGTATATTAAATGGCATATCAGAATAATTCCAGACATTCCAGTCAAGTATTATATTAACTGTGACACCGACTGTAAATTCAACGGCGGTTATTATCAACGAACCGATGATGCACTTTTGCCAGAATGGAACTTCCTTCAGGTGAGTGAACATTTCGTAGAGTATTGTGAGAATAATACCGCCTGTAAGCGTCATGGTCCAGTGTGTAAAGCCTCTTGAAAGTATTTCAAGAAGACTGTATATAAAGCATCCGGTCAGGAATGCCAGAATTTTTCCTCCGAGCGAATTCAAATATATGCCCCCAGTCTTTAAGTTTAATTGCTGCTGTTTGTTTATGCAGCTGTAATTGCAAAAAAAATTAGTGTTCAGACGCAAAATGCCTTTACGGTTTATTATGTTTTTTTTCGTGACTATTATACATCAGATCATGCACCATACAAGTTGTGTTGGTGTACTCTGACAATCATGATGCAAGGACGCCTGATCCGTAATGCTGAGGCACTTTCGGAATTTGTTAAAGCGTCAGAATGGAGCTTGTTTATGAGAAAAAGCGGTATTTTAATGCACATTTCCAGCTTGCCGTCACAGTACGGAATAGGAAAGATGGGTAAAGCAGCTTATGATTTTGTGGATTTTCTTGCTGAATCAGGAATAAAATGCTGGCAAATACTCCCGTTATCACCTACCAGCTACGGTGATTCTCCGTATCAGTCATTTTCGGTTTATGCCGGAAATCCGTATTTTATAGATTTTGAAATACTCAAACAGGAGGGACTCCTTAAAAAATCTGACTTTCACAATGTAAAGTGGGAGGATAGTCCTAATCTTGTAAATTACAGTTATATTTATCAGAATTGTTTTAAGGTGCTGAAACAGGCATATAAGGTCTACAGACGTGATATATCAAAAAAGTACAGCAATTTTGTTGAAAAGAATAAGGACTGGCTTGATGACTATGCATTGTTTATGGCTCTTAAATTTAAAAATGACGGCAAGCCATGGTATGAATGGGACGAAAAGCTTGCACTTCGTGAACCTGAGGCTCTTAAAAAGGCGGCTGAGGAACTGAAAAAAGATACAGAATTCTTCAAGTTTATTCAGTACAAATTTTTCGGACAATGGAGTGATCTGAAAAAATATGCAAATGATAAAGGCATTGAAATAATTGGAGATATGCCTATTTATGTTTCGTACGACAGCGTTGAGGCGTGGGCATCGCCGGAACTGTTTTTGTTCGATAAAAATCACAAACCTGTAGATGTTGCCGGATGCCCTCCGGATGACTTTGCACTTACTGGTCAGCTGTGGGGAAATCCGCTGTATGACTGGGATTATCACAAAAAGACAGGTTTTGAATGGTGGAAAAAGAGACTTAAATTCTCAGCAGAAATATATGATATAGTAAGAATTGACCATTTCAGAGGCTTTGAAAGCTTCTATGCAATACCATATGGAAGCGAAACCGCTGAAAACGGAGAATGGAGAAAAGGTCCTGGCGCAGAGCTTTTCAAGACTGTTCAGAAAGAGCTTGGTGTTCTTAACATTATTGCTGAGGATCTCGGATTTATCACTGAGGACGTTCATGAAATGCTGAGAGAGGTCGGTTATCCGGGCATGAAGGTACTGCAGTTTGCGTTTGGTGACGGCGGAAAAAGCGAACACCTTCCGCACAATTTTGAAAGCTCAAACTGTATTGCCTATACAGGTACTCATGATAATGAAACTCTCAAGGGATGGGTGAATTCATCTTCGTCAGATACCCTCAAATACGCCATGGCATACTTTAATATCAAGAAGAAAAAGGATATTCCTAAGGGAATGTTACGAGCTGCATGGGGAAGCGTTGCACAGATTGCAGTTGCACAGATGCAGGATTTTCTTGAAAGCGATCCTTCATGCAGAATGAATACACCTTCAACCTCCGGAGATAACTGGCAGTTCAGGACAAAGGAAATGGACTTCACAGAAAAGCTTTCAAAGAAAATCTCAAAGCTTAATAAAATGTATAACAGATAAAGGAGATTATTTATGGAACAGTTTAAGGAAACCTTAAAAAAGTCACTTGTCGGCTGTAAGACACCACAGGAAATTCACAACGCTCTTGGAGAGGCAGTACTGAGCTTTACAGATGAAAACTGGAAGAAATCAAAATCTGCTCATTATCACAGCAGACGTGCATGTTATTTTTCTATGGAATTTCTTGTTGGTCGTGCAGTTTTTAATAATCTGCTTTGCCTTGGACTTTATGACGATACAGAGGCAGTTCTGAATGAAACGGGAACAAGTCTCAGTGCGCTTGAGGAAATTGAGGATGCTGCGCTTGGAAACGGAGGACTTGGACGTCTTGCAGCATGCTTTCTTGATAGTGCCGCTTCAATGAATCTTCCGCTTGACGGTTATGGCATAAGATACAAATATGGTCTTTTCAAGCAGGGGATTGAGAATGGTTTTCAGACAGAAACTGCTGATGACTGGACAAGATTCGGTGACCCATGGTCTGTAAGACAGGATTGTGATGCTGTTGAGGTCAGATTCAACGGTCAGACAGTCAGAGCTGTGCCTTACGATATGCCGATATATGGTTGCCATACTGATCATGTAAGCACACTTCGTCTGTGGCAGGCTGAGGCTGTGAATGAATTTGATTTTAAGCTTTTTAATGAGCAGAAATATCTTGATGCGAGCGCCGAAAAGACATCAGCTGAGGATATTTCAAGGGTTCTCTATCCTAATGATGATACAAGGGAAGGTAAGAAGCTGAGATTAAAACAGCAGTATTTCTTCTGTAGTGCTTCGCTTCAGGATATTACCAAAAAACACTTTGAGCGTTTTGGAACTCTTGAAAATATTTCTGACAGTATTTCGGTTCAGCTTAATGATACGCATCCTGTAATCTCAATACCAGAGCTTATCAGAATACTTAAAAATGACGGAATGATCTTTGAAAAGGCGTTTGCAATTGCCAGAAAGGTATTTAATTATACAAACCATACAGTTATGCCTGAAGCCCTTGAAAAGTGGGACTGCTCTCTTGTAGAGGAGCTTCTGCCGGAGGTTTATTCGATAATTTTACAGATACACGAACAGCTTATTGCTGAGATGTATTCAAAAAATCTTGAAAAGTCACAGATTGACAAGATTATGATAATAAGAAACGGTCTTGTTAATATGGCTGATATGGCTGTTTACTGTTCATCGTATGTAAATGGTGTTGCGGAAATCCATACGGAAATTCTCAAGGATACTGTTCTTGCGGATTGGTATACACTTTATCCGGAACGCTTCCAGAACAAGACAAATGGTATTACACAGCGTCGTTGGCTTGCGCTTTGCAATAAAGAGCTTGCAAAAATGATAACAGATCTCACAGGCGGCGAGGAATGGATGACAAATCTTGATAAGCTCAAGGAACTGGAGCAGTTTGCTGATAATGATGAGCTTATAAACCGTTTCCTTAATATTAAAAAGGAAAATAAAAAGGCGCTGGCTGAGTACATCAGGAATGTTGAGGGAATTGAAATAAATCCTAATTCTGTTTTTGATATTCAGATAAAGAGACTGCACGAATACAAGCGTCAGCTCCTCAATGCGTTTTCGATACTCTATATCTATTTTGGCATCAAGAGCGGCGAGATTATCAATATGAACCCTGTAACATTTATTTTCGGTGCAAAGTCGGCTCCGGGTTACCGCAGGGCGAAGGGTATTATTAAATATATCAATGAGATTGCAAAGCTTATTGAAAGTGATGAGGAAGTCAACAGGTACATCAAGGTTGTCTTTGTTTCAAACTATAACGTTTCTTATGCTGAAAAGCTTATTCCGGCTGCCGATGTTTCAGAACAGATCTCAACTGCCGGCACAGAGGCTTCAGGTACGGGAAATATGAAGCTTATGCTTAATGGTGCGGTTACTCTTGGAACTTACGACGGCGCAAATATTGAGATTGTTCAAGAAGCAGGTGAGGAGAACAACTATATCTTTGGTGCAAGAGTTGAGGAGCTTAAAAAGATTATGCCTGAATATAACAGCAGAAAGCTTCTTTCTGAGAATGAGAGAATAAGAAAGGTTGTATCAACTCTCATTGACGGTACGGTTTCTGACGGCGGAACAGGCGTTTTCAGGGAGCTTTATTATTCACTGACTGATGGTGCGTCATGGCATTCACCTGACAATTATTATTTGCTTGGCGATCTGGAAAGCTATGTTGAAGCTAAGCTCAGGTGTATAGGCGATTTCGGAAGCAAGAAGCTCATAGGCAAAAAAATGTGGATGAATATGTGCAATGCCGGAAAATTCAGCTCAGACAGAACTATAAAGGACTATGCAGAAAACATCTGGCATATCGGAACCATAGAAATGTAATTTTCATAAAAAGAAAAATATCCCCTGACTTTGTCAGGGGATATTTAATATGCTGTAATTGCTTTATCCGGAGTTAGCAGACGCTTATTTAAGGCGTAAAAAATTATGCCTGACCGCAGTATTCATTAAGTACGGTCTTTAACGCATTAACGCTTGCACTATGTATTCTCGCAACAGGGATATTATGCTTCTGGGATTTCTGATTAACTCTTGAAACCATCTTATGTGAACAGGTATTTGTGAAAACCACCATAAGATCAGGCGTTCCAAGCTTATTTTCAAAGTCTGACGGCATCTGTGTAAAAACCTTTGCTTTGCAGTTATATTCCTTGCATATATCCTTGTATCTTGTTGCCATTCTGTCGTTTCCGCCGACTACAACAATACTCATTTTATATTCACCTCGTTTGAATTTTGAGTTACCTACCGCTAACTATGAATTAAGTATATCACATAAAAATATAAATGTCAAGCAGTATCCGGATATTTTTAAAGTAATTTTGTAGGTTTGTAAATGATGAGATACAAAAAGGATCAGAAAACTTCGCCAGCAGTTAAGAAAGCTTTAATATATTCGGCAGGAGATTTCCAATTAAGAGGACGCATAGGAAAATGAACCGCTCCCCTTTTGTTAGACAATGTGTTATAATAAAAGTATTCCAATTAAAAATGAACTGCCCCATATTTTGATACAAAATATGGGGCAGTTATGGTTGGGATAGGTGGATTCGAACCACCGGAATGACGGAGTCAAAGTCCGCTGCCTTACCACTTGGCTATATCCCAATATACAGCCTTATTATTATATCATATTTTATAGAAATTTACAAGGAAAAATACAAAATTTTCGTATTTAACTTTAAAATTGCAAGTAACTGTAATGTAAAGAAAGGGACACCCTGAAAATGAACTGACCCCAAAAAGTTAGACAAA
>CAKSJL010000089.1 GCA_934463345.1 uncultured Oscillospiraceae bacterium
TCAAACGGAGCATATGTTGATGGCTCTGCTGAATCACTTGCAGCTTACGGAAAAATGCTTAATGCGGCTTCTGTTATATCAGGTGTTGTTCCGCAGATTTCTGTTATAGCCGGAACATGTGCCGGAAGTGCTGCAATGATTGCGTGTTCTGCTGATTTTGTTATCATGACAAAAAAAAGCGAGCTTTTCATGGCTCCTAATACAGCTTCCGGTTCTGCCGAATCAGCTGCTGAATCAGGAATTGCAGCTTTAGTATGCGATGATGACAAGACAGCGGTTGAAAAGGCAAGAGAGCTTATAAATCTTCTTCCGGTAAATAACCTCTCCCCTGTTCCTATGTTTGAATATGCTGAAAGCACTGTTTCCGCTGGAAATACTCTTGAATCTGTCGTTGCATCAATTGCGGATGCTGACAGCGTTATTGAGCTTTCAGAAGGCTTTGGCTGTGCAGCATATACTGCATTAGCAACTATAGGCGGTTCGACAGCCGGAATTGCTGCAACAAACAAAAAAGCTGAAAAGCTTACAGCTGATGACTGCATGAAGCTCGCAAGATTTATCCGTACATGCGATGCTTTCTCAATACCAGTAGTTACTATTGTCGACACAGAAGGTCTTGCCGATATTTCTGCTGCTGACGGAATCAAGGCAGTTACAACTCTTGCAAATAGTTATGCTGAGGCGACAACAGCAAAGGTTGCAATTGTTACAGGCAATGCTGTAGGTCCGGCATTTATTGCACTCGCAGGAAACAGCTCAAATTCTGACTTTACATATGCATGGGAAAATGCTGTTATTGCACCATTCTCCCCTCTTACCGCTGTTGAGTTTATTGAACACGATAAGCTCGCAGGTGCTTCTGATCTGGATGCAAAGAGAAATGAACTTGCTGCTGAATATGAAAAGACAACTGCTTCAGCTGTCAAGGCTGCTGAAAACGGATATATAGATGAAATTATCAGCGCTGAAGAAACAAGAAGTGTGATAACTTCTGCACTTGATATTCTTTCAGGCAAGCGCAGCCAGAAACTTCCTAAGAAGCATAACAATATTCTTTTTTAATTAAATAAAAGGTGGTTACAATTATGAAGAGATTTAATATTACTGTTAACGGCAAGGCTTATGACGTTGCAGTTGAAGAATTAGACGCATCAGCTGCTGCTCCGGTTGCCACAGCACCGGCACCTGCAGCCGCTCCGGCAGCACCTGCTGCTCCAACTGCTGGCGCAGGAGAAAAGGTTACAGCTCCTATGCCTGGCACTATTCTGGATGTAAAAGTTAATGTCGGCGACACAGTTTCAAAGGGACAGGTTATCATGATTCTTGAAGCTATGAAAATGGAAAACGATATTGTTGCTCCATGTGACGGAAAGATTACAAGCGTTCTTACATCAAAGGGTTCAACTGTTAACTCAGGAGATGCGCTTGCAACAATCGGCTAAACTCAAATTTTTAGAAAGGACATTCCGTATTGTAATAATGCGGAATCTGGGATAGAAAAATGGCAAAAGTAAAAATCACTGAAACCGTATTGCGTGACGCACATCAGTCACTTATTGCAACACGAATGACCACTGAAGAAATGCTGCCTGTTCTTCCGCTTATGGACAAGGTCGGCTATCATTCTGTTGAGTGCTGGGGTGGTGCTACATTTGATTCATGCCTGAGATTTTTAAATGAGGATCCATGGGAAAGACTCAGAACTCTCAGAAAGGAAATGCCAAATACAAAACTTCAGATGCTTTTCAGAGGACAGAATATGCTGGGCTATCGTCACTATGCTGATGACGTAGTTGAGTATTTCGTTCAGAAATCTGTTGCAAATGGTATTGATATAATCAGAATCTTTGACGCTCTCAATGATATCAGAAACCTTCAAACTGCTATCAATGCAGCAAAAAAAGAAGGTGCACATACACAGGTTGCTATTTCTTACACATTGGGCGATGTCTTTACAACAGATTATTATGTAAATTATGCAAAACAGATTGAAAGTGCCGGTGCAGATTCAATATGTATCAAGGATATGGCTGCACTGCTCACTCCTTATGAAACAGAAAAGCTTGTAAAGGCTTTAAAGTCTGCTGTAAAAATTCCGATTCAGCTTCATACACATTATACATCAGGTCTTGCTTCAATGTGTCTGCTAAAGGGTATTGAAGCCGGCGTTGACGTTATTGATACAGCTATGTCACCGCTTGCACTCGGTACTTCGCATGCACCTACTGAATCTATGGTCGCTGCTTTACAGGGAACAGAGTATGATACAGGTCTCGACCTTGTACTTCTCACAAAGATCAGAGAACACTTTATGAAGCTCAGAAAGAAATACATTGACAGCGGTCTGCTTGATCCAAAAATGCTTGCCGTCGATGCAAATGCTCTTATTTATCAGGTTCCTGGCGGAATGCTTTCAAACCTCCTCTCACAGCTCAAGCAGGCTGGCAAGGAAGATCAGCTTGAAGAGGTACTGAAAGAAGTTCCAAGAGTAAGAAAGGACGCAGGTTATCCGCCGCTTGTTACTCCATCATCACAGATTGTAGGAACACAGGCTGTTTTCAATGTTATCATGGGCGAACGCTACAAGATGGTAACTAAGGAATTCAAGGGAATTGTCAAGGGTGAATACGGTAAAACACCAGTTCCGATTGATCCTGAATTCAGAAAGAAAATTATCGGCAATGAAAAGCCTATTGATTGCCGTCCGGCTGATCTTCTTGAACCTGAGCTTGACAAGCTCAGAAAGGAATGCGCTGAATGGACTGAACAGGAAGAGGATGTTCTCAGCTATGCTCAGTTTGGTCAGGTTGCTGTCAAGTTCTTTGAAAACAGAAGAAACAAAAAGTTCGGAATTGATGGTGCACATTCCGATAAGAAAAAAATGGTTCATCCTGTTTGATAAAGCAATTATAATCTGTATTTTAGAGCGTATCTAACTTTTGTTGGATACGCTCCAAACATAAACGGAGGTGAGAAATATGCCTATAAAGATTCCTCATGAATTGCCGGCATTTAACAAACTCAACAATGAAAATATTTTTGTTATGTCAAAGGAACGTGCTGAACATCAGGATATACGTCCTCTTAAAATAATTATTTTAAATATAATGCCAAAAAAAATTGAGACAGAAACTCAACTGCTTAGACTTTTGAGCAATACCCCCATCCAAGTTGATATTGAGCTTCTTCACCTGGTTTCTCATGTTTCCAAAAATACGCCAATAAATCATCTCAGTAATTTTTATACAACGTTTGAACAGATAAAAAATAACAGATATGACGGTATGATTATTACTGGAGCTCCGGTTGAGCAGCTTGAATTTGAAGATGTTGATTACTGGAATGAAATATGTAAAATAATGGATTGGAGCAAATCCAATGTTTTTTCTACAATGCATATCTGCTGGGGCGCTCAGGCTGGTCTTTACCATCACTTTGGAATAAAAAAACATCTTCTATCACAAAAACTTTTTGGTGTTTTTGAACATACAAGTGATTATCCGCATTCACAGTTGATAAAAGGTTTTGATGATGTGTTTATGGTACCGCATTCAAGACATACAACTGTTGACAGAAGTGATATTGAAAATGAAAAAACTCTCCAGATTGTTGCTTCATCGAAGGATGCAGGAGTTCATATAGTTGCTAATAAAAATGGCAGACAATATTTCATAACCGGTCATGCCGAATATGACAGAAATACACTTGCTGAAGAATACTTTCGTGATAAAGAAAAAGGTCTTGATATACAAATCCCAAAAAATTATTTTCCTAACGACGATATAAGTAAACGTCCGATATGCAGTTGGAAATCACATGCAAACCTGCTATTTTCAAACTGGTTGAATTATTGTATATACCAATGTACCCCATATGATTTGACAGAACTTGATGTGCGAAATTGGGACTGGGAGGCAGGATTTTAATGAGTAATCATGAAAATTATGATATGTCCAATCCTTATTATCAGGATAGCACTCCCCCTGAGAAAAAACCTCCTTCCGGATTTTCAATTGCAGCACTGGTTCTGGGAATTTTAAGTATATTGACATGCCTTTATCTTATAAATGTTCCTTTAGCAATAATATCAATTATACTGGCTATAATTTCACTTGTAAAAAAACATGGCGGAATAGGATTTTCTATCGCCGGACTGACTTTGAGTACTGTAAGTCTTTATGTTACATGTGCCGTTCTTTATATTCTAAGTCCACTATTATCATCTCTTTCAGATTTTATTAAAGACATCGGAGAACTTTATAGTCATTATGATGAAGTTATTGAAGAATACGATAAAACAGGCTCTCTTCCAGATTACATGGACAAATATTCAGAAGGAGAAACCGGAAAATTTTTTGATGATTATTACGGTGGATTTAATAAATTCTTTAACGAGACACTTCGCAAAAATTAATATACTATATTTTTCTCTGTTAAACAACTTGTTTTTTGTTACGGAAATCAATTTTATTTTAGATAGAATTGATTTCCGTTTTTTATTGAAAATATACCGAAAATGTGGTATAATAAATTTATATTTGCAGTTACTCACTAATAAGACAACACAATTTGGAAAACCGTTGCCTTAAATCCCTTGAAATGGAGTCTTATATGAATAAATCAGACATTCTCAAAAGAATTAATGAGCTTTCAGAACAAATTGAATTTCACAGCAGAAATTATTATGTTCTGGATGATCCGCAGATTTCAGACTTTGAGTTTGATTCACTCATGAACGAGCTTAAAATGCTTGAAGCGGAAAATCCTGAATTTGCATTTGAAACCTCCCCTACAAAACGTGTCGGTGGCGAGATTCTCAAAACATTTGAAAAAGTAGAGCACAAAGTACAAATGGCAAGCCTTCAGGATGTTTTTTCTTTCGGAGAAGTTGAAGAGTTTGTAAATAAATGCAAGGAAGAGCTTGATTCCCCTGCTTTCATTGTAGAACCAAAAATTGATGGTCTGTCAGTTTCACTCGAATATGAAAATGGCATACTGAAAACAGCTTCAACACGAGGTGATGGATTTGTCGGTGAAAATGTAACTGAAAATATTAAAACCATACGCTCTGTTCCCTTAAGGCTTTCTGAAAGCATTCCCTTTATTGAAGTAAGAGGCGAAGTTTATATGCCACAGAAAAGCTTTAAAGAACTTGTCGAGCTTCAGGAACTTAATGATGAACAGCCTTTCAAGAATCCCAGAAATGCTGCCGCAGGTTCTTTGAGACAAAAGAATCCTAAAATTACTGCAAAAAGAAAGCTTGATATTTTTGTTTTTAATTTACAGCGTATTGAAGGAATGGATATCACCACTCACAGTCAGTCGCTTGAGTACATTTCAGCTCTTGGATTCAATATTATTCCGGGACATAAAAAGTGCTCAGATATAAAGGAAATAACTGATGAAATCAATAATATCGGAAGCATGAGAAGCCATTATTCTTTTGATATTGATGGAGTTGTTATCAAGCTTGATAGCTTTGAACAGCGTGAACACATGGGACAAACCGCAAAATATCCAAAGTGGGCTGTTGCTTATAAATTTCCGCCGGAAGAAAAAGAAACCAAATTGCTGAACATTGAAGTAAATGTTGGCAGAACCGGTGCTATCACTCCTGTTGCAGTATTTGAGCCTATTATTCTCGCCGGTACAAGCGTATCAAGAGCTGTTCTTCATAATCAGCAGTTCATTGACGAAAAGGATATAAGAATCGGAGATGTAATTCTTGTTAGAAAAGCCGGAGAAATTATTCCGGAAGTCATAAAATCCGTTAAACACTACGAAAACTCTGCTCCATTCAGTCTACCTGAAAAATGTCCTGTGTGCGGAACTTCTGCTGTCCGATACGAAGATGAAAGCGTTTTAAGATGCCCTAACACTGATTGTCCTGCACAGCTTCTGAAAAATATTATTCATTTTGCTTCTAAAGATGCGATGAATATTGACGGACTTGGTCCGGCTAATATTTCTCTTCTGCTTGAAAAAGGTCTTATAAGGTCTGTCGCTGATCTGTATACAATAAAAAAAGAACAGCTTACTGAACTTGAACGCTTTGCTGAAAAATCTGCTGATAATCTCATAAATGCGATTAACAATTCAAAGAAAAATAATCTTGACCGCCTTATTTTTGCATTAGGTATCAGAAATATTGGTGCAAAAGCTGCCAAGCTTCTTTGTGCAAAATTCGGCAGTATTGATAATATTATATGTGCATCCGCAACTGAAATTGAACAAATAGATGGTTTCGGAGCAATAATGGCTCAAAATGTTGAAAAAGCCTTTAAGGAACCTCACAGACTTGAAATTATTGAAAGATTTCGTGAATATGGTCTTAACATGGAATATCATTCTGCAATCGTAAATTCAGATTCAGAATATGCCGGCAAAACATTTGTACTTACCGGAACATTAACTTCCATGAAAAGGCGTGAGGCACAGGAAATGATTGAAGCTATTGGCGGAAAAGTTTCTTCTTCTGTTTCAAAGAAAACAGACTATCTTGTTGCTGGAGAAGATTCAGG
>CAKSJL010000090.1 GCA_934463345.1 uncultured Oscillospiraceae bacterium
ATGCTCGAACCGGTTATGATTATTGTACTGGGAATTATGGTTGGTCTGATAGTTGCCTCTGTATTGCCAGCGCTTTATTCTTCATTCGACAATATCCAATAAACAAAAAAGGCGGAATACTAATGCTATCATTTGATATAACAGATAAAACAATAAGGATAATAAAGGGCAGTGAGAGCCATGGAAAAATCAAGATCACTGATGCAGTAACAATTGACATTGAAGATAACAGTATAGAAAACGGCAAAATATCTGATATTCCAGGTCTTGCATCTAAAATTATCAGTACTCTTAAAGAAAAAAATATGAAGGAAAAAAAGGCGATTGTAAGCATTTCTTCAAACCAGACTATTTTTAAGGAGTTGTCAATCCCTAAAGCTAAAGGAAAAAGCTTCTTGAAAATGGTCAGAGCAGAAATGCAGGCACAGCTTGGTATTGATGATACATACAGCATCTCATACATTATTGTCGATGAGTATACGGAAAAAACCGAGAAAAACAAGTCTGAAATTGTGAAAATTCTTGCAACTGCTTGTCCATACGAAATGATTGACAATTGCAAAAAATTGTTTTCGTCTATTTCTATTTCGCTGAAATCTGTAATGATTGGCTGCAACTGTATTTCTAAAATAATACTTTCAGATATTAAAACATGCCTCAAAATGCCGCTTCTTGTTGTTCAGATTGACAGAAATTTTTTGAGCATTAATCTTTATGATGATTTGAAACTTGCTTTTTCAAGATTTACCGATGTTGACCCGAGCGATTATGGTTTTGCATCAGACTACATGAGTCAGGCTGTAAATGAAAATATTTTCAGAATGCTCCAGTTTCAGAAAACACGAAAGGCAGACAGTGTTATTGAAAACGTTATGTTTTACGGTGAACTTGACAATATTGAGGATATTATAAGTGCTGCAAAGCAGATGGATCTTAACGCAAGCATAATCAAAGCTCCACTACAGGTCAAGGGCTGCGAAAATATTAACTTTTCTCTTTATGCAAATGCCATAGGCGCTCTTTTTAAACGCAACAAGGCGATTGAGAAGGTAAATCTTCTGGAAACTGATATTAATCACAGTGGAATTAAATCCAATACTTCATATCCGGTTCTTCTTGCAGGAGCACTCGCATTATCAGCAGCTGTTATTGGGGGAGTATGGTTCAGCTTCGATACAAAATATAAGTCAGTTACAGATGACCTTGAATACGTCGAGAGAAACATTAATAATCCTGAGACCAAAAAGAAGAAAGAAATGTTTGATAATCTTTCTGCGCAAGAAGAAAAAATAAATCAATACAGACAAAACATAACAACAGCTGCAAATGCTTTTAAAACACATCCTGCGATTTCTCAGGAATATATCAGCATAATCGAGTCTGAAATGATTAATGCAGCAAACGAGCTTGGGTTATGGGTTCAGATAACAAGCTTTGAGTATGATAATTACACGATAACTCTCAGCATAAGAACAGCTGCTGACAGTGATCCTTCACAGACTCTGCCGGCTCTTATCGTTGGAAAGCTGCTTAATCACAGCGAATTTGCGGATGTTATCGATATAATATATCGTACAATGAAACGAACAACAAGGTAGTAAACTATGAAATACAGATTCCGGTTGCACCAATTGAATTACCAACTGAGCTTTCAACAGAATCTGTACAATCTGAAACGGGGAGTGAGTAAATATGCAGAAGCTGAGCTATCGTGATCGTATAATAGTATTGGTTGTCCTTGTTATAGCAATATTAGTTGCAGGTTTTATGCTTTTAATAAAGCCTAAAATGGAGGATATATCTTCTGCGGAGGCTTCCTTGTCAGATGCACAGTCCCAGTGGAATGAACTTAACAGCAAAATACAGCAGGTTAACAGCATAAAGGAACGTGTTCAGACAAAGTATAACGAATGTGTTGAAACGGGCAGCCTTTTTGTGGATATTAAAAGGGCATATACTCTTGAAGAATTCATCAAGGAATATATAGATAAAAATGGTATTTACATTGACACTAATGCAGCATTTACAGACCCTTCTATTGTTGAGCTTACTCCTTATACGCTCAAGAGTGAATCGCTTGATTATTCCATCGGGCAGTCTGCTGATCTTAATTCAAACGAAACAGGCGACTCTTCGTCAGATGGTAAAAAGGATGAAGAGGTTGAAAATCAGAGCCTTCCATGCGGAACTATATCAATTGACTATCGTGCGACAAGAGCCGGTCTTATGCAGTTTATGCAGGATATAAAAAATTCCGGCAAATCGATTGAAATTAAGTCTGTTACAATTGATAACAATACTTACAATACAAGTCCTGATGCTGTTATGAGCGGAGATATAACGATAAATGTTTACTACGCACAGATGATATCAAGTGTTGATATTGGCGGAGAAGTTGATGGCGTAACAGGACAGTAATGGCAAAATAAAAGCGGGTGGTAATATGCGTAACAAAAATGAAAAATTAAAGGGTTCAGTTTTGTATACAGTTGTTGCGGTTATGATGATTATGACTGTGTTTGTTTTTGCCGCACTTTCTCTTGCATCAGCTGCCAATAAACGTGCGTTTAATTCCTATGCAAATAATCAGACGCAGTATACGGCCAGATCCGTTGTTGATACTGTCTGGAGTATTGTTCAGAAAACCCCTGAGATGAAAAAGAACATATCAGATCTTCCGATTGATTCTGAACTTTCAATGGAAGTTACGGGAATTGATAAATCAATGGGGAAACTTGTTGATAATAAGGTAACTGTACAATGTCTTGGAAAAGGCAGAGAATATGGTTATGACAGCAATGATAAATTTTACAAGATGTCTGTTACTGTTGAAATGCTCGGGCAAAGAAATACTATTGCAGGGTATTTTCTGGCTGAAAAAATAGAAAATCCATCTTTTGATTATGCACTTGTTTCGCTGGATTCTGTTGGAACAAATAACTTTAATATATACGGTCCGCTTTGCTTTGGTTCAAAAACCAAAAATACCAATGAGTGTTATTTTAGCAATGATGGTAAACTTTCTACTCCTATAGAATTTAATGGTGATCTCAATATACGAAGTGCTGATAATGTAACAGTATATCCTAAAACAGGTATATTTGTGAATGGAAATTTTAAATTCAACAATGCTGGAAAATTAAAACCGATTGGAAATTATTCAAGAATTTATCGTGAACTTCCATATTTATATGTGGCTAATAATTTTTCATCTAAATCTGATGATGAAATAATAATGGGTTCTGAGACATCACCGCTGTTGCTAATGGCAGGATCAATAACTCAATCAGGGAACAATTCTATTAATCAGTCAATATATGGTGACGTTTATCTTTATGATGACACAGAGTCAACTATAAAAGCTTCAAATGTAAGACAATGGAATAGTGATATTATTTTAAAGCGGGATAATGGAAAGCCTTTGACTCATCCTTCATATACTGGCGGAAATCTCTATTCACTTGGGACTGTTAATGTAGTAGGAAGCGGAACACTGGCTAATAATGTTGTTGCAGATTATCTTAAATTTAATTATTCGGGAAATTTTAATACATCCGGTTCAGTTACAACCAGAAAAATTTATCTCAATGGTGGAAATTATAAATTTGTAAACGGTTTGTTTACAAATCCTGATGATTTTTCCTGTGCTTATGGAACTTATGTAAATGACCAGGAATATTTTTCTCCGGTAATGGGCGGACATTATGAAGAAATATATAATGAAAATTTTGATGTGGAAAATGAGGCAATAAATAATGAAATGACACCACTTATATATGAATATCATAACAAGTATGTTACAAATGCTGTTAAAAATATATCATTTGATTTTAGGGATTATATTCCGGAAGAGGCTTCAAAATTTGAAATTACTCCTACTTCTATAACAATAGATATTTCCAAAGGATCAAATTGGAGTGGACAGGAAGAAAAGTATTATTCTGAAAAAACTAATGTCAAATGCAGAATTTATGAGGACAGAAATGGATTTGCAAGTTTTAGTACGGAAGAAATTATTGCGATTGGTTCGGATTCAAAAATAATTATACCAATTGAAGATAAAAAGTTTGATGTGAAATCCGGAAGATTAGAGATTATTTTTGAACCAACTAATTGGATGGATGAGGGAAAAAATATTAATGTAGAATCAATTTCTGTTCAAATGAATGTTAAAGCTTCAAAATGGGTTGAAGTAATTGTCAAGGAAGTTAACAATCTTGAATTTATAAAGGCAGTTAATGATAAGGCGTTTACTGCCAATAATCCCATATACATTGACGATATAGATAAATCAGTTAAAATTGAAAAATATGTTGACGGTTTTGATGGAAAGACAAAACTGAAAATTTACAAAGCAGATCTTACCGGAATTGAAGAAGGTAAAGAGCTTGAAATTCCGGAAGCTGATTATGAACTGGTCAGAGAAGAACCATATGACTACGACACAGAATATGTTGAGTTTCTTAAGTCTGTAATAAGCACTGTTTCATTTCCTGAAACTATGGGAAAGGAAAATGTTTTAAAAAGTAATGGCGGATTTGTTGATGATGATTTTTTGCAGATGAACAGCGGTAAAGCTGTAATTCAAAGTAATGCAGAAAAGCAGGTTACGGATGCTTTTGAAAATATTAACAAAACGCAAAATCTTGTGTATGATTTTGACAATGACATTATTACCAATGAAAATGGAGTGACACAAGGCAATATTACATTTCCTTTGACTGTAATTTCGTCATGTACATTCAAAGGCGGGCTGAACGGTGGGGAACAAATATATTTTAAAGGTCTTACTGAAAGCAAAATATATGTAAAGCTTGATGGTTTTTATATGGACAACAATTGTCAGAGTAAGGATATGATGATTGTAGATGATGAAAATGGAACAAAGTCTGTTAATTTTCTTATACCAAAAGGTGAAAACTTTACAGTAGTAGGAAATATTCTTACAGAATATTATAGAAACAACACAGAAATAATGGCAAATCCTATTGTTAACAATTCTGGGGTTTATACTGTTGACAATAAGAGGATACCAGGAATATACTTTTACATGGAAGAGGATACTACATCTGCAACTATAAGGTTTGAATACTCACATACAAGTGCGTATATTATTGCACCTACCGGAAAATTGGAGTCGGATAATGTGGGAGAGCGAAGAAGTTATAGTTATATCTATGAAATGGACGAAGAACCGCTTAATGTAAGTTGTGAAAATGCAATTATAGGTGCAGTAATTTGTAGGGAAGCAAATGCTTCAGCTAATAACAGGTATTTCTTTTATGTTAACCCAAATCCAAAGCTGCCTGATTCAAGCGATGAGAAGCTGCATTATGAAGTTCGATGCATGTATTATCAGGCATATTGATAAATCATATTCTGGGAAAGGAGAGTAGAAATGAAAAAGAAACTGAAAGGAATGACTTTGGTGGAAGTTCTTGTTGCGCTTGCGGTTTTTACAGTGATTTCTGCTCTGCTTGCATCAGCTTGTGCCGGGATTTGTACAATAGTCCGGAAAACGGATAAATTGAACAAAAAAATTGCCAATGAAGCGCCAAAAGCTGAAATAAGGGATGGAGTTGCAACAACAGATACTGACGGCTCAGAGGCAGAAATGTCAATAACAATAAAGATGAACGGAAAGGAATACGCTGCCAACGGCAAAAAATACGAGGTAGTTGATTCTGATAGCAACTACGAAGAGGGTGGAAATTTTAAGTACTTTAAACCAAACAGCTAAGGAGGTTTTTATGAAAAAAAGAAAACACCTTTCGGGTTTTACACTTCTTGAGCTTGTAATTGTTATGGCGATTTTTTCAGCAATTGCGGTTGGTGCTCTGGCAATGATAAGACCTGCAATGCAGCTTTTCCATAAAACTTCTGCTCAGGAGGAAGCAGCGGCGGATATTGATAATATTTCAAGGTATATTCAGGATAATTTGAGGTATGCTGACAGAGTTAATATTTACTATGGATATGGTAAAACAGATGTTGATGCAATGATTAGCAAAAGTATTAGTGACAAATATAAGCGCCTTGAGTTTGATTCAGATAGATCTGAATGGAAAAGTAATTACTATACAGCAACACCACTCGAGTATTTCAGAGATTATTACTTTGGCACAGATACTAATTCTTATGAGGATAAAAATGTAAACGTAATGGAGATTACACCTGATTGTCATGTCAACATTTACACATATTCTTTAGAGGATTTTGCATATGTAGATACGATGGCTATAAAC
>CAKSJL010000091.1 GCA_934463345.1 uncultured Oscillospiraceae bacterium
TCCACGTCAGCCAAGGAGGTTTATAAACAGACTTCTGCCGGTTATTACAGCTGCTGCCGCCGGATTTGCCGGAGTACTTGCGGCATATTTTATTATACGCCTTGCCGGGTGAGAAAATGACCTGTCCGCACAGTTATTCACACATACTCCTGCGGACAGGCTTTTTAAAAAACTTTTCAGCTTTTTTGCTTTACAATGTTGAAATTTAAGAAAAAATATGGTATAATTTATTGTGATACCGGGACAAAACTTTATTTATATAAATAATCGTTGTTAACTCGTTAATCAGCAGTGTTGATTTAAGGAGTTTATCTGTTCAAGTTTTACAAAAATTAATTGAACTCTTGCAACTTTTATGTATTCGTGCTATATTAAATAGTATTAGGGCAATGCCGCACATTTGATGTACATTGTTTTTAATGTGCATTTTTTATGCAGTCTGCTGAAAAAACAGTTCAGACTGTATGTTAGGGAGGAGTTGTCCGGAATCGTACAAATCAGTGTTATGCTCTGCTGTGATTTTGCAGCAGCCGGACTTTATTATCAAGGGAGGGTTCTTCGGGATGACTGAAATATTCTGTGGCTGGTATACTGCCTTCAGCGCTTTTGTTATGCCGGGTGAACCGGCGATCTACCGAGTCTGAAGCTTTTGTTATAACTGATCATTTAAAATATTCAGCTGACCTGCGCAGTTTTTCGCAGGTAATTAAGGCTACACCGCACAAAGACCGCTTGTCGGCTTTGTACGCAATCTGCTTTCTGATTTTTCATCATATTGCACAGAAATCTGTCGGAAAATCTGGATACGCATCGTACACACAAGCTTTGTGTGGTATTGCTTTAAACTATTGAAAGGACTTTTTGAACATGAAATTATCAGGTTCACAGATTATAATCGAGGTTCTGCTTGAACAGGGCTGTGACTGCATTTTTGGTTATCCGGGCGGTCAGGTTATAAATATCTATGACGCACTTTATGAAAATCAGGATCGTATAAAGCATATAATAACAGCCCATGAGCAGGGTGCAGCCCATGCGGCGGACGGCTATGCAAGGGCAACCGGAAAGACCGGCGTTGTGCTTGCAACCTCAGGACCCGGAGCGACAAATCTTGTTACAGGTATTGCAACGGCATATCTTGACTCAGTTCCTATGGTTGCAATTACGGGAAATGTTCCTTGCAGTCTGCTCGGACGTGACAGTTTCCAGGAGGTTGACATCTGTGGAGTTACGCTTCCGATAACAAAGCATAACTACATAGTAAAGGATGTAAATGATCTTGCAGATACGTTAAGAGAAGCTTTCAGGATCGCAGGCTCAGGACGTCCGGGACCGGTCCTTGTTGATATTCCGAAGGATGTTCAGATAGCAAAGGCAGAATATGAGCCAAAGCAGCCAGAGCCTTTGTATGAATTTCCGAAAGCGTCGGAGGAACAGCTCAAAGAAGCGGCAAAAATGATTCTTCAGGCACAGAAGCCATATATTTACTGCGGCGGCGGAATTATTTCCGGAGATGCGGAAAAGGAAGTTGCAGAATTTGCAGAGCTTATTGACGCACCGATAGGTTGCAGTATGATGGGCGTATCAGCAGTTCCGTGCTCAAACCCAAGATTCCTTGGAATGCAGGGAATGCATGGACACTATGCTTCATCAATGGCACAGGCAGAAGCAGATCTTGTTATTGCAGTCGGCGCAAGATTCAGCGACAGGGCAACAGGCAACAAGGATGTTTATGTAAGAAACTGCAATATAATACATATAGATGTTGACGATGCTGAAATAGATAAGAACATAAACAGTCATCTTGGAATAAACGGAGAGGTAAAGGATACTCTCTCAAGGCTTAACAAAATGCTTACAAAGCAGCTGCATCCGGCATGGGCTGCGGAAATAGAACAGCTCAGGGCAAAGGAATCAGAAATGACGCATAAAACTGATGTCATGAATCCTTATGATCTGATTGAAACTGTAAATGAAAAAATGCCTGATGATGCTGTTATTGTAACCGATGTAGGACAGCATCAGATGTGGGTTGCACAGCACTACAGATTTGAAAATCCGAGAACCTTCGTTTCGAGCGGCGGTCTGGGAACAATGGGTTTTGGTATGGGTGCTGCAATAGGCGCTTATACCGGTATGCAGAAGCCGACAGTTCTCTTTACCGGAGACGGAAGCTTCGGCATGAATTTAAACGAGCTTGCAACAGCGGTTTCATGCAATGCTCCTGTTATTATCGTTATAATGAATAACGGCGTTCTCGGAATGGTAAGACAGTGGCAGACGCTGTTCTTTAATAAGCATTATTCAAATACGACACTTTGCCGCAAGACGGATTTTGTAAAACTTGCAGAGGCATTCGGCGCTATAGGATTTCGTGCCGAAAATACTCAGGAACTTTCAGAGGCGTTGGACAAGGCTATAGAGGCAAAGCGTCCGGCAGTTATTGACTGTAAGATTGATATGGATGAATTCGTTCTTCCGATGCTCCCTCCGGGCGGCTCAATCGATGACATTATAACAGAAATTAACGGAGGTGAGCTGTGATGGAAAGATATGTTTTCAGCATACTTGTAGCAAACAGGTTCGGTGTTCTGACAAGAGTTTCAAGCATGTTTACAAGAAGAGGATTTAACATTGATTCTCTGACTGTGGGCGAAACTGAATCTCCGGAATTTTCAAGAATAACGATCTCAATGAGAGGCGATGAATATTCCAGAAGCCAGATTATAAAACAGCTCAGCAAGCTTCATGATGTAAAGCAGGTTCAGGTCATGGAACGTGACAAGACGGTCGTTCGTGAACTGCTGCTTATAAAAATAAAGAATGATTCCAGAACAAGACAGGATATTCTTTCAGCGGTTGATATTTTCCGTTCAAAAATCGTTGACTATTCACCGGACGCTTTCTGCATAGAGATAACCGGAGAAAGCTCGAAAATCAATGCTTTTATTGAGCTTGTAAAGCCTTTCGGCATAATGGAGATATGCCGTACGGGTATAGTAGCTCTTGAAAGAGGCAGTCATTGTCTGAGAAACGAATGATCTCAGAAGCTGTCCATAGAGAGGCAGAGCCGAAGCAGCGATATGCACGGCAATGCAAAATATTTTATTAAAAGGAGTCTTTAAAATGGCACATTCAGCAAAGGTATTTTATCAGGAAGACTGCGATCTTTCCTTACTTTACGGCAAGACAATAGCTGTTATCGGCTACGGCAGCCAGGGTCACGCACATGCTCTCAATGCAAAGGAATCACTTGGTGACAATGCAAGAGTTATTATAGGTCTTTATGAAGGCAGCAAGTCATGGGACAAGGCTGTTAATCAGGGATTTGAAGTATTTACAGCTGCTGAGGCAGCAAAGCAGGCTGACATCATCATGATCCTTATCAATGATGAAAAGCAGGCAGCAATGTATAAGAAGGATATTGAGCCAAACCTCAAAGAAGGCGATATGCTCATGTTCGCTCATGGTTTTGCTATCCACTTCGGACAGATCGTTCCTCCGTCATTTGTTGACGTTACAATGATTGCTCCTAAGGGACCTGGTCACACAGTAAGAAGTGAATACCAGGCTGGCAAGGGTGTTCCATGCCTCGTAGCAGTTGCTCAGGATGCAACAGGCAAGGCTCAGGATATGGCTCTGGCTTATGGTCTTGCAATCGGCGGCGCAAGAGCAGGCGTTCTTGAAACAACATTCAGAACAGAAACAGAAACAGACCTTTTCGGTGAACAGGCTGTTCTCTGCGGTGGTGTATGCGCTCTTATGCAGGCTGGCTTTGAAACACTTGTTGAAGCAGGCTATGATCCAAGAAATGCTTACTTTGAATGTATCCACGAAATGAAGCTTATCGTTGATCTTATTTACCAGAGTGGCTTTGCAGGCATGAGATATTCTATTTCAAATACTGCTGAATACGGCGACTATATCACTGGTCCTAAGATCATTACAGAGGACACAAAGAAGGCTATGAAGCAGATCTTAAAGAACATTCAGGACGGCTCATTTGCTAAGGAATTCCTCCTTGATATGTCACCAGCCGGCGGTCAGGCTCACTTCAGAGCTATGAGAAAGCTTGCTGCTGAGCATCCGTCAGAAAAGGTCGGCGAAGAGATCAGAAAGCTCTATAGCTGGAATGGTGAGGACAAGCTCATCAATAACTGATATACAGCGGTCATAATTTAATAGTAATCTCCGATTGTAAACGTAATCGGACTGTATGTATTTGCTGCTTTCCTGATTTACAAAGTCGGGAAAGCAGTTTGCTTTTTGGGGAGAATTTCATGAAAAAAGTCCTGATATTTATTTGCTGCATTGTTTCTTTGGGGACTTTAGCCGGATGTTCAGATAATTCTGACGATATTAAAACCAACACCAATGTTAAGGTTGATACAGGAGACATAGATGCTGGAGTTAAAGTCGATGCGGGAAATATAAAAACGGATATTGAAGTAAAATAAACAAAATGAGGTAAATAAAATGGCTGAAAATTTTTTCTGTGACGGAGTTGAAATGGCTCCTCAGCGTTCGCTTTTCAACGCTCTTGGTATGACTCATGAAGAAATGAAAAGACCGTTGGTAGGTATTGTTTCATCATATAATGAGATCGTGCCTGGTCATATGAACATAGACAAGCTCGTTGAGGCTGTAAAGCTCGGCGTTGCAATGGGCGGTGGTACACCTGTAGTATTCCCTGCAATTGCAGTATGTGATGGTATCGCTATGGGACACAAGGGTATGAAATACTCTCTTGTAACTCGTGACCTTATTGCGGATTCAACAGAATGTATGGCGCTGGCTCATCATTTTGATGCGCTCGTTATGATTCCTAACTGTGACAAAAATGTTCCCGGATTGTTAATGGCTGCCGCAAGAGTTAATGTCCCGACTATTTTTGTAAGCGGCGGACCTATGCTTGCAGGTCATGTAAAAGGAAAGAAAACAAGTCTCTCAAGCATGTTTGAGGCTGTCGGCGCATATTCTGCCGGAAAAATCGGTCTTGAGGACGTTGAGGAGTTTGAAAACAAGGCATGTCCTACATGCGGTTCATGTTCTGGTATGTATACTGCCAATTCCATGAACTGCCTGACAGAGGTCCTTGGTATGGGACTTCGTGGAAACGGTACTATTCCGGCAGTTTATTCTGAGAGAATAAAGCTTGCAAAGCAGGCAGGTATGGCTGTTATGGAGCTTGTCAGAAAGAATATCCGTCCTCGTGACATTATGACGGAAAAATCCTTCCACAATGCCCTCACAGCTGATATGGCTCTTGGCTGTTCAACAAACAGTATGCTTCACCTTCCGGCTATTGCAAATGAGTGCGGAATCACAATAAATCTTGATATGGCAAATGAGATAAGTGCAAAGACTCCGAATCTCTGCCACCTTGCACCGGCAGGTCATACCTATATGGAGGACTTGAACGAAGCCGGCGGCGTTTATGCGGTACTCAATGAGCTGAATAAGAAGGGACTTATTAATACTGATGTTATGACTGTAACAGGTCAGACGCTTGGTGAGAATATCAAGGGAGTTGTCAATAAAAATCCTGAGATCATAAGACCAATTGACAATCCGTACAGTGAGACAGGCGGTATAGCTGTTCTCAGAGGCAATCTCGCACCGGACGGCTGCGTTGTAAAGAGAAGCGCCGTTGCACCGGAAATGCTGAAGCACACAGGTCCTGCAAGGGTATTCAACAGTGAAGAGGACGCTATTGCAGTTATCAGAGGCGGCGGAATCAAGGCAGGAGATGTTGTTGTTATCAGGTATGAAGGTCCTGCCGGCGGTCCTGGTATGAGAGAAATGCTTTCACCGACTTCTGCTATTGCAGGAATGGGACTGGACAAGGACGTTGCCCTTATTACCGACGGTCGTTTCAGCGGCGCTACGAGAGGTGCTGCTATCGGTCACGTTTCTCCGGAAGCCGTAAGCGGCGGAAACATTGCATACGTTCATGACGGAGATGTTATCTCGATTGACATTCCAAACTACAAAATTACTCTTGAGGTTTCTGACGAAGAGCTTGCGGAAAGAAAGAAAAATACAAAGCTTCTTGTAAAAGAGGGAATCACAGGCTATGCAAAGAGATATGCAGCTATGGTTTCATCTGCTGATAAGGG
>CAKSJL010000092.1 GCA_934463345.1 uncultured Oscillospiraceae bacterium
GTAAATATGGGAATGGCAGAGCTTGCAGATGCGGCTGTGCTTCTTGTGGGCGATATTGACAGAGGAGGGGTCTTTGCACAGCTTTTAGGAACATTATGGCTATTAGATAAAGCTGAACGAAAGAGGGTAAAAGGGTTTATTGTAAATAAATTCAGGGGTGATATAGGTCTTTTTCGTGATGGTATAAAAATCCTTGAGGAAAAAGGAAAAGTGCCTGTTGCAGGAGTTATACCATACATGAATATTGACATTGATGATGAGGATAGTCTTTCAGAAAAGCTTTTAAATACAAAGGCTTCGAAAATAGATATTGCAGTAATACGTCTGCCTAAATTATCGAATTTTACCGACTTTGATGTGTTTTTACAATATGACGGCGTATCAGTAAGGTATGTATCTGAACCGGATAAACTTGGAAATCCTGACATGATAATTATTCCCGGAACGAAAAGCACAATATCTGACATGCAAAGTATCAGAAACAGCGGAATGGAAGTTGAAATAAGGAATTGTGCTGAAAGCGGAATTCCAGTGTTCGGAATATGTGGCGGATATCAGATAATGGGCAGGAAAATATCTGATCCGTATAATACCGAATGCGGTGGAGAAATAGATGGTATGGGGCTGCTTGATATTGAAACAATATTTGAAAGACAAAAAACGAGAATGCAGGTAAGTGGTCAAATTAAAAATATTGGCGGTATTTTTTCAGAGCTTAGCGGAAAAAGATTTGATGGATATGAAATACATCTCGGAAGAACAGTATGCAGCGGAAAGCCTCTTGCACTGCTTTCATCCGGAAAAACAGACGGTGCCTGGAGTGGCAATATTTACGGAAGCTATGTTCATGGAATCTTTGACAGTAAAGAAATTTCAGAAACAATTATGAAAGTGCTTTTTAAGAATAAGGGACTCAAATTTTCGGGAACGTCTTTTAGCAGAAAGGATTATAAAGAAAAACAGTATGATCTCCTTGCTGAAACCGTAAGAAAAAATATTGATATGAAGCTTGTATACAACAGTATGCTTCCTTTATGATGCGGACTGAGAAATTAATTCCTGCTTAACAGTTTGTTTACAAAAAAGTGAAAATAATAAACCGTCAAACATTATATTTATATGAATATGCTGAATTTATTAAACTGCATTGACAAAGCGGTAAAAAAAATATATACTTATTATGTAGAAAATTCGTTATTTTTGTCTGAAAGGGGTATATAGCTTGAATATATGGCACAATATCAGCCCGAAAAGAATCAGTGCAGAGGATTTCGTGGCTGTAATTGAGATTCCAAAGGGAAGCAAGATCAAGTATGAGCTTGATAAGGAAACAGGTCTTATGAAGCTTGACAGAATTTTGTATACATCAACGCATTATCCGGCAAATTACGGTCTCATTCCGAGAACATTTGCTGATGACGGTGATCCGCTTGATGTTTTAGTGTTGTGTTCTGAGACACTTTATCCTATGACGCTTGTGAGATGTTATCCTATAGGAGTTATCAGAATGATTGACAGTGGCAGGCATGATGATAAAATTATTGCAATTCCGTTTGATGATCCTAATTATAATATGTATAAGGATATAGATGAAGTTCCGAAGCACGTTTTTGATGAGATGATACATTTCTTTAAGGTGTATAAGGAACTGGAAAACAAAACAACAGCTGTTGATGAAATTGAGCATGTTGACAGTGCCAAGGATATTATTTCTAATGATATCGAGCATTATATAAATAAGTTCTGTAAATAGAAAAGCGGAAGGAAAAGGTAAAATAAGATGACTGTTAAAGCAAGTGAAGTTTTATTCAATTCTCAGACAAGCGTTGCTCCTCTTGGATTGATTGCACTTAAAGGTGCACAGGAACTGGGAGACATGATTGATAAATATCTTGTTTCATGGGCGCAAAAGGGTGGATACAATGTTGATACGCTTCTTATAAAGAACCAGTGTCCGAGATTTGCATCAGGCGACGGCAAAGGTCTTATCGAATCAACAGTTCGTGGTAAGGATATTTTCATTCTGGTTGATGTGGGCAATTACAGCTGCACATATAAAATGTTCGGCAGAGAAAATTCAATGTCTCCTGATGATCACTACCAGGATCTTAAAAGAATCATTCAGGCTATTTCAGGCAAGGCACACAGAATTAATGTTATTATGCCTATCCTTTATGGCGGACGCCAGCACAAGAGAAGTTATCGTGAGTCTTTAGACTGTGCTGTTGCTCTTCAGGAGCTTCAGTCAATGGGTGTTTCAAATATTGTAACGTTTGACGCTCATGATCCGAGAGTTCATAACGCAATTCCCCTTATGGGCTTTGATAATGTCATACCGTCTTATCAGCTTCTGAAAGCGCTTTTCAAGAATGTTGATGATCTTGTAATAAACAAAGACGAGTTTATGGTTGTAAGTCCGGATGAGGGTGCGCTTAATAGAAATATGTTCTATGCATCTGTTCTTGGCGTTGATATGGGTATGTTCTATAAAAGACGTGACTACTCAAAGATTGTTGACGGAAGAAATCCGATCGTTGCTCATGAGTATCTTGGAAACTCAATGGAAGGCAAGGATGTTTTCGTAGCTGACGATATTATTTCATCAGGCGAATCTGTTCTCGACATAGCCTATGCGCTGAAGGTGAAAAAGGCCAGAAGATTTTTTGCATACTGCACATACGGTCTGTTTACAAATGGTCTTGAAAAGTTTGACAAGGCATATGAGGAAGGCTATATTTCGGGAGTATTCGGTACAAATCTGACCTACAGATCACCGGAGCTTTTACAGCGTCCTTGGTTCCATGAAGTGGATGTTTCAAAGTACATTGCTTATTTCATTGCTTCAATTAATCATGACGTTTCTATAAGTACCGTAATTGATCCACATGAAAAGATAAAAATACTGCTTGCAAAGCAGGGACATAATCAGGCAAATTAATTGATAAAAACGGGCGTTCTTTTGTAAGAGAGAACGCCTGTTTCAAGTATCTGCAAGAGTAATGCTAATTTTATATAATTAAAAATAAAGAGATGCCCTGTAAGAGAGCATCTCTTGAATTTAAGGTTAGCTGTTATAAATAAGTTTTATTTATAACATTCAAATACTTCTTCAATCTGCTGTTGGTCATTTTTCTTAGTAAACAGGCTTACGACAGGTACTACAATAATTGAAAGTATCATGGCAATTGCTCCGGCATTTATAGGAGAAGCAAGGTTCAGGCTGAATGATTTTGCTGCGTGATTTGTAAGCTCCGGGAACCAGCCGAAACCGAACAGGAACATGTGAGCTAAAGTAAGACCGACACCGAGGATGTAGCTTGTCCATACTGCTGCCTTTGTGATTTTCTTGTTAAAAAGACCATACATGAAAGGACCAAGGAATGCACCGGCAAGTGCTCCCCATGAGTATGACATAAGAGTTGAAATGGATGCATTTTTATTGAAAGCAATGATAACCGAAATTACCAGGAATACGGCAATCAATACCCTCATAATAATAACTTCCTTTTTCTCGTCAGTCTTTTTCATTCTTGGTTTTATAAAGTCGATTGTAAGTGTTGAGCTTGATGTGAGAACAAGCGAGGAAAGTGTTGACATTGATGCCGAAAGAACGAGTACTACCACAAGCCCGATAAGAATATCAGGAAGAGCCGTATTCAGAAGAGCCGGAATCATGGAGTCATATTCAGGCTTTCCGTTTGCAAGTGTTGATATAAGCGTTTTTGAACTGTCATTGCTGTCAAGAGTACAGAAAAGTCTGTCAAATCCACCCAATAAATAAGAGCCGCCTGCAACGACAAGTGCGAACAGGGTGGAAATAATAGTTCCTTTTTTAATTGCATTTTCATCCTTTATAGCATAGAATTTATGCACCATCTGAGGAAGTCCCCAAGTACCAAGGGATGTAAGAATTACAACTCCAAACAGGTTTATAGGATCCGGTCCGAAAAGACTGTTCAACTGGTTTGTTTTGTTGTCTATCTCAATTTGACCGAGCTTTGTTAAAGATTCTGAAAAACCGCCCTGATATTTTATTGCGCAGATAACGACTGCGGCAATACCTATAAGCATTACAATTCCCTGAATGAAATCGTTAATTGCAGTTGCAGCATAGCCACCCAGAATAACATAAATTGCTGTTATTACTGCCATAGCAATAATTATTATTTTATATGAACTGTCAGAATTTAAATCAAATGCCATATTGAAGAGCCTTGAGAGACCGTTGTAAACTGATGCAGTATATGGTATAAGAAATACAAAAACTATAATTGCCGAGGCAATTTTAAGTCCTTTTGAATCAAATCTTTTCTCAAAAAATTCCGGCATCGTTTTTGCATTCAAATGATTGGACATAATTCTTGTACGTCTGCCGAGGACAATCCATGCAAGTGCACTTCCGAGTATGGCGTTGCCTATACCTACCCATGCAGCTGAAACGCCATATTCCCAGCCAAATTGACCGGCATATCCAATGAATACAACAGCGGAAAAATATGAGGTTCCATATGCGAAAGCTGTGAGCCATGAGCCGACATTACGTCCGCCCAAGACAAAATCGTTTACGGATTTTGTTTTTCGGGAGGTGTATACACCTATTCCCATCATTATCGCTATGTAAATCATTAGCATAGCGAGGGTCATTGCAGTTGTCATTTTAAATTTTCTCCTTTAACGTCATGTAGCTTTAAATCAGTAAAGCAGTTTTTATTTTAACAGTTTTAAATAAATTTGTCAAGTGTAATGTAGCACAATTATTTCGGCGATTTATAGGTAATTTTGCACAATAAAATCGTTTAGTTGTCTCATAGCTATTGCTACAGAATTTGATATTGTGGCTGTGTACAATTTGGGGCAAATTAATAGTTGACGTGATAGCGTGAAAATGGTATAATTAATTAGAATAAACTTAGCTGTTGTTACAATGGCAGGGATGTAATGCATCTCATAAATCTTTTTGTTTTGGAAGTGATACCAGTGAATGTCACATTAATTGAACATACTCCTCAGCCTGAAAAAATAGTTGCAGCTGCTGCAAAGCTTTGTTACTCTGATTCCAGCTGTGAAAATATAATGGAAGGTCTTGATGATGATAAAACAAAGGCATTTGTGAAAATGCTGTCAGATATGGGACATGAGAGTCCGATAGAGCATGTCAGTTTTACATTTGGAATTGAGGGCGTTTCAAGATCGCTTCTGGCACAGATCACAAGACATAGACACGCTTCATTTTCTGTTCAGAGTCAGCGATATGTCAGAAAAAATAATTTTGTTTATGTGACTCCTCCGTCTGTTTTAGAGGATAGAGAAATATGTGAACTGTATAACAAGGCGATGAATGATTCGTATAAGGCTTATAATGAAATTGCCGATAAACTTTCAGAGAAATATCGTTCAGAGTACATTTCCCAGGGAATTAATGAAAAGACTGCTGCGTCAAAAGCAGAAAAAAGAGCAATAGAGGATGCACGTTTTGTTCTGCCTAATGCATGTGAGACAAAAATGGTGGTTACCATGAACGCAAGAAGCCTTTTAAATTTCTTTAAGCTTCGCTGTTGTAACAGGGCACAGTGGGAAATAAGAGAACTTGCGGAAAGAATGTTTAAGCTTTGCTATCAGGCTGCACCTGCACTTTTCAGCGCAGCCGGACCGTCATGCTGTCATGGCGCATGCACAGAAGGAAAAATGTCGTGTCAGAGAGCAGCGGAAGTAAGAAGCAAATATGAACGTATGAAGGCAGAAATAGATGAGCAAAGGTAAATTGATTGTAATAGATGGTCTTGATGGTTCAGGAAAATCCACACAGCTGAAAATCGCTGAAAAAAGACTGGCTGAAAGGAATATTCCGTTCAAAACAGTGAGTTTTCCCGATTATGGAAGTTCTTCGTCAGCACTTGTTAAAATGTATCTTAATGGTGAATTTTCTGATAATCCAGATGATGTGAATGCATATGCCGCATCAAGCTTTTATGCTGTTGACAGATATGCGAGTTATATGCAATACTGGAAAGATGATTATAATAGCGGTAATATTATAC
>CAKSJL010000093.1 GCA_934463345.1 uncultured Oscillospiraceae bacterium
CAGCGGCGGACCAAAGAAGCTTACAACACAGAGAGATATCTATGAAAACAATGCCAATATGGCAGGCAGAAGGCTCAGAGCAAGAATTCTCGCAGTCCTTCCTCCCGATCTGGTCGAAGCAGCAGTTGCGGAATGTAAAAAAACTCTTGCCGGAAACAACGATACCCCGATTACTGACCGTATCAGGAAAATGGCGGTCGCATTTGAAAAATTCGGCATAAAGCCTGCCGTTATTGAAAAGCGTCTGGGCAGAGCGCTCGACACAATGACCGTAGAGGAAATAAGCGAATATGTGGGAATTTACAACAGTCTCAGGGATGGAAATACGGCTGTTTCCGACTGGTTCGACGTAAAGCTTAATTCGGACAGAGCGCAGAAGCTTACTGATGAACTTCTCGCTGATGAAAAAGCAGGAGAACAGGATGTACAGTAAATTACAGGACGGCAGCTTCATAGTCTGCGGATATGTTGCAAGGGATGCGGAACTTAAAACGGTCGGCGAAAAGAAATCCAGCCTTTGCCGCTGGAGTGTAAAAGCCGGTGAAAAGAACATCTGGGTAAACTGTCAGGCGTGGCATGAAACAGCAAGATGTGCAGCCGCAATCAGCAAGGGCGATACAGTGCTTTGTGTGGGACGGCTTGAAAAGCATACCGGCAGCGACGGAAAGGAATACAAAAACCTTGTGTGCGAGTTCGTTTCAGTTATGAAGGCTCAGCAGAAGGTTCAGGACGTTGTGCTTCCCTGTGAAGGCGAACTTGAAGAGTACGAAGAGATCCTCGGCGGCGAGACGCCGTTCTGAGCAGTTCTTACATTTCGGTTACAGATTCCGCTTAATTGCACATTGTTATGCAAAACAGGCAGCGGAAATACTTATTGGTGAGGAGGTGTAAGAGTATGCTTATTCTTACTGAAACGGAAGCGCTCAGCGTCAGCTTCAGCGACAAATACGCTCTTATGCAGAAGCTTATGGACATAGCCTTCAACAGTAATTCACAGAAAAATCTTTCAGCGAATCTTACAACGCTCAGGAACGCAGCAGTGCAGCTGGGAGAAAAGGAACAGTTTGATTCAGTGCTTGAAATCATAAACAAAAGCCTGAGTTCTGATTATCATTTTCAGGAAACCGGACTTACAATGCGTTATACCTATACTCTTGACGACTTTGCCAGCAGCGAAGAGCCTTATCGTGAGGTATATCTGCAGCCGAGCCAGTTCATGCGTGAAAGAGCGCTTGAAGCCATGGCGGCAGAAGCGTCGGCAACCGGATTTAAAGGTTTCAAGAAAATTTATGGCGCATTTGTCCGCTCACTGCGCAGCGTGAATGAAAACAACGGCGCAGGCGAAATAAACCCGACCGATTTTCCGGAGCAGCCTATGGAACTTGACGCAGGAGAATGGCACTGCGATTACAGCGGTGTCAGGCGTGTCAAGGCGTATTCAGACGATATTGCATGTCTCCATCCTATAATGCCGGTGGAACGTCTTGTCAATATTGATACCGGTGAAGAAAAGCTGAAAATAGCCTATTATAAAGGAAGGTACTGGCGTGAGATCATCGTCGGAAAGAACGAGCTTTTCGATTCGTCAAAGATAATAAAGCTTGCCGCTGTGGGCGTGTCCGTCACATCTCAGACAGCCAGATTTCTGTCCGAGTATCTGTGCACGATCGAAGCGCTCAACTATGACAGGCTTCCGGAAAGCGAAAGCGTATCCCGTCTTGGCTACATAGGCAGCGGCGAGAATTTTTCTCCCTATGTTGATGGTGTGATCTTTGACGGCGATGCAAACTACGGAACTATATATAATGCCGTCACGCAGAAGGGCAGCTTTGAAAAATGGCTTGAAACTGCTCTTGAATGCCGGCGCAGGAGCATTACTGCTCAGATAATGCTTGCGGCTTCGTTTGCGAGCATTCTGATTGACAAAATCGGAGGGCTGTGTTTTTTCGTTCATCTGTGGGGTGTTGAATCCGGAACGGGAAAAACTGTGGCGCTTATGCTTGCAGCGAGTGTCTGGGGCGATCCTGAGATCGGAAAGTACATACAGACTTTCAATGCGACTCAGGTAGGGCATGAGAAAACAGCCGCATTCCTGAACAATCTGCCGATGTGCATTGATGAACTTCAGCTTTCAAAGGACAGCCACGGGAAAAGCAAATTCGATGTATATCAGCTTTCACAGGGCGTAGGACGAACAAGGGGTACAAAGTCCGGAGGGATCGACGCAACTCCTAAATGGTCGCTGTGCATACTCACGACCGGCGAATCTCCTATCACGTCTGAAAGCTCCGGCGCAGGCGCTGTGAATCGTGTTATCGACATTGAGTGCCGGGCTAAGGAGGCGGTTATAAGCGACGGTCTGGGAGTGTCGCAGATTATCAAGCAGAATTACGGACATGCCGGGAAAGTGTTTGTGGATGCGCTGACAGAAGAAGCGGTTGAGGAAGCAAAGAAAATTTATGCAAAAACATTCAAGGAGCTGTCCTCCGGAAGCACAACCGAAAAACAGGCTATGGCAGCGGCTATGCTCCTTACGGCGGACGAGCTTGCAGACCGATTTGTTTTTAAAACCGGAAATCATCTTACAGTTTCACAGATATCCGAGTTTCTGAAATCAAAGGCATCTGTCTCTGCCGGGGAACGTGGTTACAGTTATATGTGCAGCTGGGTCGCTATGAACTCAAACAGATTCAGGGCGGACAACGAAAATTCAGACATTTACGGCGTTATCAGCGAGGACGGAGAATATGCATATATCAATGCCGCAGTTTTCAGAAAGGCTGCCAGAGATGCAGGCTTTGACGACAGAGCGCTCCTGTCCTGGCTTAAAACCAATAGTCTGATACTTACAAGGGGGCGCAATATGACCAGAGGGAAGCGTATTAATAAGGTAAACGTAGAGTGTGTTGTGATGAAACTTCCATCTGAAAATGGAGAGGTTAAATTTGATAATATTGATGATTTTGAGGATTTGCTTTAATGAGGGACGATGCGAGGGACAGAATGAGGGACTTAAAAAGGCTGATAAACGGCGTAAATACGGCGTGTGGGACTGTGGGACGTTTTCCCCGCATATATAAGAACTTTTTTGAAATTATCTTTGTGTGAATAAAAAAATCCCCTTTATGAGTAAACGTGCGATTTTGTCCCACAGTCCCACGACAGCTTATAAACCTATAAAATTACGGCGTTTGCTGCGTGGGACGATTGTCCCATACTGTTCCACATGTCCCGCAGGGATCTGCTATAAAAAAACAGACTGCATAATGCAATCTGTTAAGGTTATTTTTTGAAAAGTTCACTGTGACTTCCTGTTCTGGAAAGAGTAAGGACAAGTACATCATTTTCCTTTTTGTAGATCAGCAGCCAGTCAGGAAGAATATGACATTCACGATAGCCGCTGTAACTCCCTTTAAGAGGATGATCACAGTATTTTTCAGGAAGCGGTATTTCCTCTGCGAGCTGTGTTACAACAAATTCAAGAAGCTTCGTGTCATATCCCTGCTTCTGAATTCTCTTGTAATCCTTTTTAAAAGCCTTGTGATACTTAATCTTCAGCATTGAGGTCCTCCATTAGTTCCTTCACAGAAGAAAAAGGTCCTTTCAGGTTTACCCCGTTTTCCACATCTTCAATTACCGAAAGTGTCCGGGCGTTAAGCTCATTATTGTAGCAGCCCCGAATAAACAGAAGCAGTCCCTGCATCTGTGTTTCATTCATTGCATCAATTTCGTGAAGAAGCATTTCCTTTGTACTCATAATGATTCCTCCTTTATGGAAAAAACGCATTGTTCTCTGTTATCAGTATATCATAAATTTTAAAAAAGTCAATAGAAAGGAGCTTTTATGAAGCTAAGAAATTACCAGCAGGAATGCATAGACATTCTTGATAAAAAAGGTAAAGGAAGTTACCTTGTACAAATGGCTACCGGGTTAGGAAAGACAGTTACCTTTGCCAATATAAAGCGTCATGGGCGTATGCTTATCCTGTCGCATCGTGAAGAGCTTGTAAGACAGCCGCTCAAGTACTTTGAATGCAGTACCGGTATTGAAATGGCTGCACATCGTTCTCAGGGAGAGGAGGTCGTTTCCGCAAGCGTTCAGAGCATTGTGCACAGGCTCGACAGGTTTTCTCCCTGCGACTTTGATACGGTTATTGTTGATGAAGCTCATCACAGCGCCGCCGGGACTTACAAAAAGGTTTTAAAGCATTTCAGTCCACGTCAGCTTATAGGATTTACGGCAACGCCTAACAGAGCTGACAAGGCGAGACTTGATGATATATACCAGGAAATAGTCTTTAAACGTGACCTGAAATGGGGTATCTCAAATGGATATCTCTGTAATATAGACTGCAAACGCATTGATATAGGCTATGACCTTTCAGCAGTGCATACAAGGGGCGGAGATTATGCTCCGGGAGAACTTGACGAAGCTATGGACGGTACTGAGGACGCTGTTGCAGAGGCGTACAAAACCATGGCAAACGGCGCAACGCTGATATTTGCGGCAAGTGTAAACCATGCTGAAAGGATATCTGAAAGAATACCGGAATCCGTTGTCATAACCGGCAAAACCAGAAATCGTGAGGATATTATAAAGGCGTTCACTGAAAGAAGGATCCCCTGCCTTATCAACTGCATGGTGTTTACCGAAGGCACTGACATTCCGCTTGTTGAAACGGTCATTATAGCACGTCCTACCCAGTCGGACAGCCTTTACACTCAGATGGTCGGACGTGGTCTGAGACTGCATCCGGAGAAGGAAAAACTGACGCTTATAGACTGTGTCGGAATAACCGGCAGAAGATCTCTCTGCACTGCGCCGTCTCTTCTTGGCATTGATATCAGCGGACTTCCGAAGAAGAAACAGGAAACGCTTGAGGGAGATCTGTTTGAACTGCCGGAGAAAATTGAGCGTGCTGCGGACAACCCGTCAAGCTGGATCAGGAACATTGAGACTGTTGATCTCTGGGCGCAGGAGCAGCAGTATAACCTGCACGATATAAACTTTTTCCAGATGCCGGACGGAAGTCTTGTATGCAGCCTGCCTGACAGAAAAAGACTTGCAATACCATGTCCGGATGAACTGGGGAATGTAGTTTACAACGGAGAGTACACTGATTTGCAGAGCGCTGTTGACGAGGTATATGCCGAGCTGAACGGAAACTATTCCGAAAGCGAGTATATCTGGAATCTGGAGAAGGCAAAGCGTTGGGGAAAATATCCGGCATCCGAAGCGCAGATAAAGCTCATAAAGCGCAAATGCAAAAATGAAGAAATTGAGTACGACAGTCTGACAAAGCTTCAGGCATCACAGATATTGAACAGAGTTATGGGGGCAGATAAATGACAGAAGCAAAGCATCAGCAGTATGTGATCAAATGGTCGCAGCAGCCGCATATACGACACAGATTTCCGGAACTGAAGCTCCTTTATCACATACCCAACGAGAGGAAATGTACGCCGGTCCAGGGGAAGCAGCTTAAACTTCAGGGAGTGCGTTCAGGAGTTCCGGATCTGCATCTGCCGGTTGCAAGAAATGGTTTTCACAGTCTTTACATAGAGATGAAAGCGGAAAATGGGCGCCCGTCTGACGCTCAGAAATGGTGGCTTGAAGAGCTTGAAAAGCAAGGCTGTCAGTGTGCTGTATGCTACGGCTGGGAGGAAGCTGTCAGAGTACTGGAGGAATATCTGTGCGAACGGACGAAATAGAACTTTCAGCTGCAAGAAACAGACCGCTTCCGAAGAATATGAACGCACCGGAAATGTACCTTTACCTGTCGATGAGAGCGCTTTATAGCAGCTGGCGCAGGGGTGACATCACGAAGGAATCTGCCGCTTCTGAAAAGAAAGTCATTATGGGCGAATTCAGGAGGCTTGACGATGAACGAAGTCACTGGTGTGAAGTTCACAAAGCGTATCAGGAAAACATCCGAAAAGCCGATGTGCTTATGAGTGAGATTGAGAAGTCAGAGGATACAGCGGTTATAGCGGT
>CAKSJL010000094.1 GCA_934463345.1 uncultured Oscillospiraceae bacterium
CATATTATCTGGGTGAAGTGTACGACCTGTACCACCGCCAGAAGCAACTGAGAAATATTTCTTTCCAGCTTCAATTCTTTCCTTCTTATATGTGCCTGCAACAGGATGCTGGAATCTTGTAGGGTTAGTTGAGTTACCTGTGATAGAAACGTCAACATTTTCCTTCCACATAATAGCAACGCCTTCTGTTACATCATCAGCGCCATAACAGTTAACCTTTGCACGAAGTCCGTCAGAATATGCCTTGCGGAAAACTTCCTTAACCTCGCCAGTATAATAATCCATTTTAGTTTCAACATATGTAAATCCGTTGATTCTCGCAATGATCTGAGCAGCATCCTTGCCGAGACCGTTAAGAATAACTCTCAGAGGATTTTTACGAACCTTGTTAGCCTTTTCAGCGATACCAATAGCGCCTTCAGCAGCTGCAAATGATTCGTGACCTGCTAAGAATGCAAAACATTCTGTATCTTCTTCAAGAAGCATTTTTCCAAGGTTACCATGACCAAGTCCAACCTTACGCTGATCAGCAACAGAACCAGGAATACAGAATGCCTGAAGACCCTCGCCGATTGCAGCAGCAGCGTCAGCAGCTCTTGTACAGCCCTTCTTGATAGCAATAGCACAGCCTACTGTGTAAGCCCACTTTGCATTTTCAAAACAGATTGGCTGAATACCTTCAACCAGCTTGTATATGTCAAGACCCTTTGCCTTGCAAACATCAGCACATTCTTCAATTGTCTTGATGCCGTACTGTTCAAGAACAGCGAGAATCTGCTTTTCTCTTCTCTCATATGATTCAAATAAAGCCATTTTACAAATCCTCCTTATTCTTTTCTCGGATCAATGATCTTAACTGCATCAGCAACTCTTCCGTACTGACCCTTAGCCTTTTCAAAAGCTGTGTTTGCGTCATCTCCGCCCTTGATGAAGTCCATCATCTTGCCGAAGTTTACAAACTGATAGCCGATGATTTCATCGTCTTCGTTAAGAGCAATACCTGTAACGTAACCGTCTGTCATTTCGAGGTAACGAGGTCCCTTTGCAAGAGTACTATACATAGTACCAACCTGTGAACGAAGTCCCTTACCAAGGTCTTCAAGACCTGCACCGATTACAAGACCGCCTTCAGAGAATGCACTCTGTGTACGACCGTAAACGATCTGACCGAAAAGATTTTTCATAGCTGTGTTGATAGCATCACAGACGAGGTCTGTATCGAGGGCTTCAAGAATTGTTCTGCCAGGGAGGATTTCAGCAGCCATAGCAGCTGAATGAGTCATACCTGAACAGCCGACTGTTTCAACCAGAGCTTCCTGAATAACGCCTTCCTTAACGTTAAGTGTCAGCTTACAAGCACCCTGCTGAGGAGCACACCAGCCTACACCGTGTGTGAATCCTGAAATATCAGTGATTTGTGTTGCTTTTACCCATTTTGCTTCCTCCGGGATCGGAGCTGCGCCATGAGCAACGCCCTGTCTGACAGGACACATGTTTTCTACTTCATTAGAATAAATCATATAATTACTCCTTTCGTTTAAGACCGCATAGCAATCTTAATACAGCATATACTAATATTATATAATATTTTTCGTGCTGAATCAAGTCTTTTTTTAAAATTTAAGTGAATTATGTAAAAAAAAGTGATAATAATAAAAACAAATCAGAACCTGTATCAATGTCAGAATTTTTTCAAGGTAAACGTAAAAATATTCTTGATGGATATGTGATGTAGCCTTTGGGTACAGGTTCTCAGATATTACAGATCGGAGAATTCCAATGAACAAACAGAAATGTGCAATAATCGGCTGCGGAGCTGTTGGCTCAACAATCGCTTTTTCACTGACTCAGAAAAGTCTTTTTTCCGAGCTTGTCCTTATAGATTCAAACAACGCAAAGGCTGAAGGTGAAGCAATGGATTTAAGCCATGGTCTGCCTTTTGCACACCCTATGAAGGTTTATGTCGGTGAATACAGCGATATTGCCGATTGCTTTCTTATTATAATAACAGCAGGAGCAGCTCAGAAACCAAACGAAACACGTCTTGATATGGTTCATAAAAATGTAAGAATATTTAGTCAGATCATTCCTGAAATAGTCAAGTATAACAAAAACGCTATTCTTCTTGTTGTATCAAATCCTGTAGATATTCTGACATATTGTACAATAAAGCTTTCCGGATATCCGGTACAAAGAGTTATCGGCTCAGGAACAGTTCTCGATACCGCCAGACTTAAATATCATCTTGGACAATCCCTGTGTGTTGACAGCCGCAGCATTCATGCATTTATAATAGGAGAACACGGAGACAGCGAACTTGCAGTCTGGAGCAGTGCAAACGTTTCCGGAATAGATCTGGAGGATTTTCATGGTCTTTGTGCTGGTAGCTGCGATGTTTCGTTTAATGATATCTACAGAGACGTCCGGGACAGTGCATACGAAGTGATCGAAAGAAAGGGAGCAACTTATTACGGAATAGCTATGGCTGTTACAAAAATAGTTCTTTCAATAATAAGAGATGAACATTCGGTTCTGCCAGTTTCATGCTATATAGACGGACATTACGGTCTCAGCGATGTTTGCATAGGAGTTCCGGCAATAGTAGGAAGCGATGGCATCGAAAAGGTGCTGGATATTCCTCTTGCGAATACCGAAAAGGAAAACCTTATAAAATCAGTATCAACGCTTAAAGAAATCATTTCCAAACTTGATGTATGAAACATTTATTTACTGGTACAAAACAACCGTCCGTACGAAATTGTACAGACGGTCGTTTGCTTTATTCTGCTGTCCGAGTTTCAATCAGTTCTGATTCCGGCTGAGTTTCGGATGGTTCGGTCGGCTGCATTGGCTGTGAAGACTCTGACATATCTGAACTGTCACAATGAAAGTCTGAAAACGTAATTTTCAAATCAAGATTCGGCATTGAAAATTCTGACAGACCACCATTTTTATCAAGCTTTAAGGTGTATTTGCCTTGCTGAATTTCACCTTCAATTTCCATAACGCCATCCTTTTCAACTGCGTTTATTTCATCAGTCTCAGCTATGCTGTCGGCAACTTCTATAAAAACCGAAATAATGGATTTTACAGGCAAAGCGGTTTTGGGAACAGAAAAGCTCAGTCCCTTGTATGAAGCATCAACCTTGTTATCACGATAAGACAGAATAACTCCGGCAAGTGTGTTAGGCGCTGAAAATTCAACATCCCAGTTTGCCTTACCGTATCTTCTGAATGAAGCCTCTGCTTCCTGATCGCCATACTGTATCTGCGCCATTGCCACAAACGGCTCGTTAAGCTTATGCGTAAAAGCTACACTTTTTCCGCTGCCTGAACATGCGCACATTGAAACAATCATAATAAACGACATAAAAACCGGAATAATTTTCTTCATATAAAGCTCCTTAAAATTTATTATTTAAGCTTTACATTCCGTTTATTTTAAATTCAGAAAATACTTTTTAAAAGCAACATAAGCTTATCCGTTAAATATTGCTTTAAATACTTCACCAAGTTCATTTATCATATCTGTTGGCAGCATTGACTGAACTGAGTATTTTTTTGCAGCCATGTCCCCTGCCATTCCATGAACGAAAACAGCAGGAACGGCAGGATTTTCAATTCCCTGTGCTGCAAAAGAAGCAATCATGCCGCTTAAGACATCGCCGCTACCTCCTCTGCTCATTCCAGGATTCCCGTTCATATTGACATACGCTTTGTCCGGAGATGCAATAATTGTTCCCGCACCTTTCAGAACAACAGTGCAGTTATTCTGCTGTGCAAACGATCGTGCATAGCCAAACCGGTCAGACTGTATTTCTGCTGTCGACACTCCGCAGAGTCTTGCCATTTCAGCAGGATGCGGCGTCAGAATGATTCTTTTCTTGGTTTGTCTAATTATATCTATGCTGTCTGTTATGCAGTTTATTCCGTCTGCATCAAGAATTATCTGACATTCCAGATTTAAAAGAAGCTCCTTTACAAGCTTTTTGCTGTCACTGCTTACGCCAAGACCGCACCCTATCAGTACAGACGTGGATTTTTCAGAAGCTTTCATTATCCTTTCAAGAGAATCTGTTCCATATGTTCCGTTTATTCCTGTTTCAAGCGGGAGATATATGGCTTCCGGGATTTTTGTAGCAAAATGAGGAAGATACTCTTTTGGAGTACACACAGTCAGAAGTCCTACTCCGCATCTGAGAGCAGCCTGTGATGACATAATAGAAGCTCCCGGCATATTAAGGTTTGAACATATCGAAAGCATTCTTCCGAAATTTCCTTTATGCGAATCCGGTTTCCTTTCCGAAATGCTTTTCTTGACATTATCATGGTCAATCAGCTCCACAGGATAGTCTATGAGCGAGTAAACCTTATCCGGAATTGCTATTCCTGCTGTACTTATATCTCCGCAGAATGACCTTAAAGGATACTGTGTAATACAAAGCTTTCTTGCTCCGAATGTTACAGTTACCCATGCTTTCAGAGTACCGTCAGCGACTGCACCCGTTTTACAGTTTCCTCCGCTTGGAACATCAACCGCAACTGTTATTCCTTTGCAATTTGCAAGTATTTGTCTTATATTTTCCGTCAGTTCTCCATGAAAACCTGTTCCAAAAATCCCATCAGCTTTAATATCAATGATATTGTTATTAAGTATTGATATCATTTCTTCTTCGTCACGAATAACCGGAATATTCGTCATACGGTCGAAATTAAGCTTTGCGAGTTCTGTTTTGGGCTCTCCGCAAAGCAGAAATATTTTTGAGTGAATACTCATTTTTCTCAGATACCTTGCAGCCACAAAGCAATCTCCTGCATTATTTCCGTTTCCACAGAGAAATATTATATCGGGTTTTTTGTGAAAACGTTCATCATTTTCAAAGCCGTTTATAATTTTCTTTAAATTAAACGCCAGTGCAGTACCTGCATTTTCCATGAGATCTTCATAGCTGACTCCAGCCTTGTCAGACTCAGCCTCGAGCATTTTCATCTGTTCCGGAGTTACAATAATTTTTTTGTGTATAGTATTCATGACGTTTATTTCCTGTAAAACGGTTTTGTGTTCTTTATAGCCTTTTTAGCAAATTCAGAATTGGCATCTATAAAGTCGATCGGTATTCCTCCGGCATGAGGAATTGCTATCTGTGCGGTTTTATTATACAAGTCTGTTGGATTTTCTTTTCCTGAATATTCAACAGCTACAAGATAGCTTTCATTGCCGTCTTTTAACATAAGTTTTAAGTAGGCGCAGTTTACATCAGGAATTTCGCTGAAATATTCACCGATCGCCTTAGTCATTGCGGCTGGATATTCCTTTGGATCTCCGACCATAACTTCGGATTTTTTCTTTTTAAGCTCCGATGAAGCATTTTTTATATCTCTCAGCATCTCAGATGTAAGAACGATATTTGTTCCATACGGATTTATGACTATACCGTCCGCATCTTCGGCAAAGTCCTCAAGGTTGGTGAATGAAGCAGCCAATGCCGAATATTTCATGTCCATATCATATTTTCTAAGTTCGTTCCAGTCAGTGAAAAATGGATAATATCGTTTTCCTTCAGCGTTTTGCAGAACAGGAAACAAAACCTCACTGTCCTTTCCGACTTTTATTTGTCCCGAACCGCCATTTTCAGCATTAACCTTACTAGTGTCTGCTGGAACAATATATTCTGCTTTAAAAATATCCGTAAACAACAGTTTCCACATTTCAGGCGTTGCCGGCGTTCTCGCATTTTCCTGGAAGAACCAGCAGGCGGTTCTCATAAGTGATGGGTTAACTATAAGCTTGGCATTTTTATTTTCCTTCTGCGGCTGAGGCTTCTGAATGATATCAAAAAGATCCAGTCTGAGGTATGTCTGACCATTGTCAACGACAATTGCCTCAAAACCACTTCTATACAGATCAGCAAACAATGCCATCCTGTAC
>CAKSJL010000095.1 GCA_934463345.1 uncultured Oscillospiraceae bacterium
GGACAGACCATTAAAATACAAAGGTGAAGATCTTGCGCATCTTAACATGAATATAATGAGGCCGGTCAGAAAGAAATACAGGGACGTTCAGAACATAAGGATAGCTGAATGCTCTGATCTTTATGAGGAAGCGGACTTTATATGCTCTGAAATAAGGAGACTTGTGCGTGAAGAAGGGATAAGATACAGGGATATTGCCGTTTTGTCGAGAAATCTTGCAGATTATACCTATATTTTTGAGACGGCTTTTGACAAGTATAGTATACCATTCTGCATGGATATAAAAAAGGGCGTTATGCATACTTCAATAATGCAGTATATAATGGGTATCGTCAGCCTGATTTCCGAAAAGAGCATTTCATCCGAAAACGTTTTCAGGTATGCCAAGACGCAGCTTTGCGGCATATCGCCGGAGAGGGTTGCAGATCTGGAAAATTACTGCTTTGAATGGGATGTTGACGGAAGGAAATGGATTGAACCTTTTAAGACTGGTACAGATGAGCATCCGTTTGCCGAAGAAACAAGACGTGAGCTTATAGAACCGGTTGAGGAACTTAGAAAAAGGTGTGTTGGTGCGGACTGTGCCGGAATATGCAGAGAGCTTTTTGACTTTATAACTCAAATGGGCGTGCAGAAACGCATAAACGGTATAATCCATGATTTTAACGAAAAGGGTCTTGAGTATCTTGCAAAGGAATTTAAAAGAATCTGGGGAATATTTACTGATATTCTTGACAACCTTTCACAAACCGGAGGGGAACTTTCTCTCCCTGAATTTCGTGAGCTGCTGTTTATGATGCTGCGTCAGATAAGCTACAGTGTTCCTCCACAGACGCTTGATGCAGTTATGATTGCATGCGCTGAAACGGCAAGACCGGACAGTCCGAAGATTGTTTTTGCCGCTGGCATAAATGAGGGGATTTTTCCTCATAACATCAGCCAGTCAGGGATACTGAGCGAAAAGGACAGACTGCTTTTTGAAAAGTCTGGCATACAGCTTTCAAGAAAAAATGAAGAGCTTATAGCCGATGAAAAGCTGATTGTCTATAAAACTCTCAGCTACGCTTCCGAAAGGCTTTATATAACCTATCCGCTTGCAGATATATCCGGTTCGTCAAGATATCCTTCGTGGGTAGTGGGACAGATAATGGATATGTTTAACATTTCTGAGCCTGAGTTTGCATCGGAGCTTGACATTATAGATTACAGCTCGACTTTCAAAGCGGCTTATATAAATTTTGTGAGATATTTTTCTGAGAGTAATGTCCAGACTGAAAGTATAAGAGAGGTTCTGGAGGAGAATGAGGAATATTCGGCAAAGATAAAGTATCTGGAGAGCGTTGGCGCTGAAAAGAGCTTTAACATTTCAGACAGGGAGATTATGCGCAGACTTTACGGCAGCAGGCTCAATATATCCGCAACTGCTATAGATGAATATAATACATGTCATTTCAAATACTTTTGTCATACGGGACTAAAGCTGCGTGTAAGAAAAAAACATGCTGTTGACAGGATAGGAGAGGGAAATCTGACTCACAGATGTCTTGAAATGATAATAGGTATGTGCAGCACAAAGGAGGAATTTGAAAATCTGACGCATGAACAGATAAGCGCTGTTATAGAAAAATGTAGCAGTGAATTTATAGATGAAGCGCTTGGCGGAGAAAGCATGAAAACGCCGGTTGTGAGTGCGGCTATAAAAAGCATTTCTGAGAATATTGAGGAGCTTGTAAAACATATTCAGAGGGAACTGGGACAGTCGCAGTTCAGACCGGCAGCCTTTGAGCTTGACGTAAGCGAGGGTAGGGACAAGCCGGTAATAAAAACAGATGATGGGGTAGAAATATGGCTCAGGGGAATTGTTGACAGAATTGATGTATTTGAACAGGACGGAAAAAAATATCTTCGCGTTATTGACTATAAAACCGGTTCAAAGGTATTTTCAGTTGCCTCTCTGCTTTACGGACTTAATATGCAGATGCTTATATATATGTTTTCTGTGACAGGTGATGAGGGGAAATTTAAGGGCTATGAACCGGCGGGAGTTTTGTATATGCCGTCAGGGGGAGCAGGCTGCGGACGACAGAGGGACGGTAAGAGCAGTACAGTAGAGGGTTATCTTGATTCTCATTACAAAATGAATGGGATCGTACTGAAAGATCGTACGATTTTAGAGGCTATGGAAAAGGATATCCGTGGTATTTTCATTCCGGCGGCTCTCAATAAAAACGACAGCGGAGATGGCGAATTAAAGCTTAATAAGGTTACATCAACATGCCTTACTAAAAAGAATTTTGACAAACTCAGAGAGTATACTGACAGCATTCTCAGAAAAATGTGCGATGAGCTTTACAGCGGAGAAATTGAAGCAGTTCCTTTTATATCGGGGAACAAAGCGCCATGCTCATACTGTGATTACTGGTCGGTATGCGGCAATGTTCCGGTGAGGGATTGCAGAATGATGCAGAGCGATGCAAAGGAAATAATGATGGATATGCTTGGAGGTGAAGAAGATGAGCAGATGGACTGATGAACAGAAAACAGCAATTGAAGCGGAGGGCTGCTCCGTTATAGTTTCGGCAGCGGCAGGAAGCGGAAAAACCTCGGTTTTGGTTGAAAGGCTTTTAAGAATTATAAGCAACAGTGAAAAGCAGATACCTGTTGAGAGAATGATTATTGCAACATTTACAAGGGATGCGGCTGCCGAAATGAAACAGCGTCTTTCTGTGTCACTTTCAGGACTTATTGAAAAAGATCCGGGCAATGCATGGGCGGCAAGACAGAATGCCATGCTCGGCTGTGCGTCAATATCCACCATAAGTTCGTTCTGTCTGGAGCTTCTGAGAAGAAACATAAGCCAGCTTGATTTTACGTCCGGTTTCAGAGTGGCTGACGAAACCGAAGAAGCTGTATTCAGGACACAGGCTTACAAATCGGTTTCAGAGTATTTTTACAGTGAACACTTTGAGGATATGCTGACGCTTCGCAGTTGCTTCTGCGGAACGGATGACGATATACTTGAAGCAATGATATATGATCTTTACGATTGTGTTTCATCTGTTCCTTTCTTTGACAGGTGGCTGGACAGTGCATATGAAAAATACGGCAGCGATTTTTACAGGAAGATATATTCAGGCTATATAAATGCAGATATAAAGGAGTGCAGTGCGGCTCTTGAGAGTGCATATAGTGCGGCTCAGAAGCTTGATAATGATAAGGTTTCGGGAATGGTTTCAGGCGAAAGGGCTTCGTTTATGAATGCGCTTGAAAGCTTTGATGATGGGGACTACATGAATTTTAGCAGTATACTTTCCGGAATTAGCTTTGTAAAATTTCCGAATCCGAGAAAAACTGATGATCCGGAGCTGAGAAATATTATCATAAACTGCCGGAACAGGTATAAGGAGCTTATCGGAATTCTTGCAAACAGGGCATCGGTGTACGCTCATGCTGAGGAGGATATGGAAAAAAGCCGGGAGGTACTGAGGATTATCTCGGATTTTCTGCGTATTTTTTCAGAGGAGCTTATTAAGCAGAAGCAGAGCAGAAATGCAATTGGCTTTGATGATGCTGAAAGGCTTGTGCTTGATCTTCTTGCTGATGTAAATGAGGACGGCTCGATTGAAAAGACAGAGCTTGCAAAAGAGCTTTCGGATTATTATGAGGTCATAATGATTGACGAATATCAGGATTCAAACAACAGAGAGGATATGATATTCAGGCTTCTTTCAAAAGGAGGAACTGCTGAAAAATATGGCAGCAATCTCTTTTTTGTTGGAGATGTGAAACAGTCTATTTATCGTTTCAGGCTTGCAAATCCAGACAATTTCATCAATGTTCTTGACATTTCCGAACCGTACCGCAAGGGAAATACCGGAAATTCATGCATAAGACTAAACAAAAATTTCCGAAGTTCCGGAGCAGTCATAGACCTTTCCAATTATATTTTCAGATGCATAATGAGCAGAAGCTGCGGAGATATTGACTATAATGATGATGAATGCCTGTATCAGGGCGCTGAATTCTGTGATGCACAGAGAGCGCCGGTCATAATGCTTTTTGATAAGTCAGAGGAGAATGCAGAACCCAAATATATTGCTGAGAAGATCGCACAGATGCTCAGAGATAAAGTTCCTGTCAGCACAGACGGCGGAAAAAGCTCACGACCCTGTGAAATGCGGGATTTCTGCATACTTATGAGAGGAAATAAAAATATACCGCTTTATGCGCATGAGCTTGAAAAGCTGGGTATCGGCACTGAATCAAATGTCGAAAGCGGTTATTTGAAAGCGAGGGAAACCTCAGTGCTTATCAACCTACTGAGAACCGCAGACAATCCGCTGCTTGACGCTCCGATTATGTCGGTCATGCTTTCGCCTATGTTTATGTTTACGGCGGATGAGGCGGCTATGGTAAGGCTTGTTGATAAAAAGGCAAGTATATACATGAATATCTGCAAGGGAATAGGCGCAGGCGGAGATGCTCCTCTGTTTGAGGGCGAGCTTCTTTTAAAGTCAAGGTTTCTTCACAGCGTTATAACTGAACTGAGACTTTATGCCGGAGCGTGTACACTTCAGGAACTTGTAAGAAAGATATATGACAGCACAGACTTTATGTCGGTAATGCAGCTTTATGGTGACGCAGAGAAGAAAAAGGCGAATCTTAGAATGATGCTTGAATATGTCGGAAATTATGAAAAAAACTTTGACGGTGGTCTGACAGGATTTGTGAGATATATTGACAGCATTACAGAGTCCGGCGGTGATTTCGACATGGCTTCGGCAGGTCATGGCTCTCAGAATGCAGTTTCGATAAAGAGCATGCATAAATCAAAGGGTCTTGAATTCCCGTTTGTATTTATAGCAGGAACAGGAACAAAATTCAATAAGATGGACAATACAAAGCCTTTCAGATTTTCATATGATCTGGGACTTGGTTTCCGGCTTCAGAATCCAGAGCTGCACGAACGTTATGCAGCGCTTCCTTATGAGGTTATAGCTGCGAGAGCAAAGCTTGAAAGCATAAGCGAGGAAATGCGTCTTTTGTATGTAGCAATGACAAGAGCAAAGGAAAGGCTTTTTATAACGCTCAACTGCAATTCGTCTGCCGTTAAAAAAGCGCAGAGTCTTGCAGGGATTATATATGAACAGGGCGGAATAACGCCGAAAATAGCCGCATCTGCTGACTCAATGGCTGACTGGCTTTATATGTGTCTGATATCACACAGTAAATCTGCCAAACTCAGGGAGCTTTTTGAAATATATGAAAGCTTCCGGTATGACTTTGATTTTGAAATAGAGTATGAGATTTGCACAGAACATGACAGTCATGAGCAGATTGCAGCAATGCCGGACAGGCGCAGCAGCTCTGACAGTGAAATAAAAAAGAAGCTCAGGGAGATGATTTCATTTAAATATGATCTGTCTCTTTCTGCACTGACAGCAAAGCTTTCCGTTTCCGACATTTCAAAAAATGAGAATGATTTTGATGCACCGCTTAAACGTCCGGCATTTGCCATTGAATCCGGAGGTCTTACACCGGCTGAAAAGGGAACGGCGCTCCACAAATTTTTGCAGTTTGCGGATTTTGCTGCCCTTGAAAAGGATATAGGAAGTGAGCTTGAAAGGCTTTACGAAAGCGGTTATCTTTCAAAAAAGCAAATGGAATCCGTTAAGAAAAGCGATGTGGAAGCATTTTTGAAATCCGGACTTTATGATAGGATCAGAAAGTGCATCAGGGTGCATAGAGAAAGAAAATTTCTGGTGTCAATTGACGAGCTTAATGCTGGCGGAGAGATAGGCAGGAGCTATAAGGGGACATCCGGAATGCTTAACGGTATTATTGACATGATACTGGAATTTGATGACGGACTTGTACTTG